>CALRPR020000018.1:0-51678 GCA_943370125.1 Allobosea thiooxidans
ATGGGCGCGATAGGCGGCGGTGTCCAAATAGCGCAGCGGCATATCGAAGCGCGCAATCATGGCCAGATGGGCAGGGTCATGCAGCGCATCACGGAACGCATCATGCAGGATGGCAACGACCGCAGGGTCCATGCCGCGCGGGCCGGCGATGCCATAACTGCTCTCACCATCAATCGGAAAGCCAAGCTCCATCAGCGTGGGCACAGTGGGGAAGCGCGCCGCGCGTTCGCGCATCCAAAGCGCCAGCGGCCGCACCCTGCCATCAAGGGCCATTTCCGCCCAGGCACTAGTCTCGGCTGAGAAATGAATATCGCCCGCCAGGAGTGCTTGCAGATTGGGCGCCGCGCCCCGAAACGGCACAGCCACCCAGTCAATGCCGGCCATGCGGGCAAGCTGCGTCATCTGCACATCTGATGTCAGCGCGCCGGGCGTGCCATAGCTGAACTTGCCCGGATTGGCCCGCGCATCGGCCAGCAAAGCGGCAAGGTCTCGCCATGGTGCGTCGGCGCGCACCACAACCCCACCCATATAGCCAACAAGTCGCAGGATATAGGTAAAGTCGCGCATCGGGTCCCATAGCGGGCGATCCGTCAGCGCCGGCAGGCGGAAGACTCCATTGGGCATTTGGCCAAGCGTATAGCCATCTGGCCGCGCTTCCCGCGCCATAAGCAAAGCACCAAGCGTGCCGGCAGCGCCGGGGCGATTTTCCACCAATACGGGCTGCCCCAAGCGGCGCCCTGCCGCTTCGCATAATGCGCGCATTTGCGCATCCGTGGGGCCACCAGGCGCCCAGGGCACAATCATGCGTATCGGTCGTTCGGGAAAACGCGGCTGACCCAAGGCAGGGCAGGAAAGTGCCAGGCCGGCGCCAAGCCCCAAAAGCCCGCGCCTGCCAGGGAGAACGTAATGTATAGAAGATTTTTTTGCCACGCGGCCGACCTACACCAAAGCCGAACCGGGGGAAATCGCCGCCGGCATGGCGCTGGCCATGCCGGCGGCGTTACTTCAGGTGGTCTGCTGAATGGCCGAGAGCAGCCAGCGCTCCTCAAGGCCGCTGCGAACAAAGGTCCAAAGCTCGGTTGAGGTCTGGCGCTCCGTCGTGCTGCCTTCCACTACCTTGCCGGTCGCTTCTTCAAAGGTCGCGTCCAGCAGGCTGAAGCGCAGGGCAACCGTCGCGTAATCCAGGCCATCCTCATGCCAGGCTTCGGAAAGATCACCGCTTTCCAGCTTTACCTCGCGGGTTTCATTACGCCAGCCACGCGCATCCAGATCGCGGTAGTCATTCGCGAAATAGCCAACCATTTCAGGCGTCGCGAATGCCCGCAGGCCCTTCAAGTCGCGGCGTGACCAGGCGGCATTCACCTCGATCAGGCTTTGTTCAAACGCCTGATAATCCTGCGGCGTCACTTGGACATCGCGCGCGGGCGCGCCATAGGCGCCACCTGCGACCGGGGCAGCGGCACCGCCCATGGGCACGGGTTCCATCTGGCGCGCATAACCGGAAGCACCGGCCATGGCAGGCGCGGCCTGGCGGCGGCGGAACAGGCGGAAGGCCAGATAGATCAGGCCGCCAATCAGCGCCACTTGCAGCAGCATGCCAAACATGGCGCCCAGGCCGCCGATACCACCCAAAAGCCCACCGCCAAAGAGCATGCCGACCAGGCCGCCCATCAGCAAACCACCAGCCAGCGCGCCCATGAAGGAACGCTGCGGCTGCGCTTGCGGCGGCATGCCGGGACGCGCGGCGCCGCCGGCCTGTTGTGGGCCAGAAGGCTGCGTTGCCGTCCGTTCCATGGGCCGCGCGGAATTGGGCGCGGTCTGGGTCGGCGGTGGCGCGGAATAGGTCCGGCTGCCGCGGCTGCCGGAAGATGAATTGCCACCCGGCTTGGCATCAGCCAGGACGGGCACCAAAACCATGGCAAGGGCCGCGAAAGCGGTCACAAAATAGCTTGAGCGACGCATAGGAATCGGAACCTCCCGGACATGAACACTTCTTAATATAGGCATTTCCGCGCCAAAGCGAAGGGGTAAATCGCGCTTAGTGATTGAAGCTTTGGTGCAGCCGGGCCAAAAGGGGCCTCCCGGGGCGCTGACGCTCATTTCTATACGCCTCGCTAGTAGGTTTCTGCTAGAATCATCATTCGAATGTCCAACTCACGATCCTCCCCCCCCCATTTGCAGGTCAGCCAGACCTCGTTGCAGGACGCCCTGCGCCGGGCGCTGCGCGATGAAGGCGGCCGGGCGGCAGTACGGGTCGCCCCCGGGGCACAGCCGGAAGCGCAGCGACTGGTCTTTGCCCTGTTGCGGGAAACCTCGGACGTCAAGGGCGGATCGCTGCTTGAAATCATGCCGAATGACTGGCTGCTGACTGAGCTACCCAGTTTTGAAGCAGGGAAGCTCCAGGCGCTGCTTGGGAAAATCCTGGGTGAAGCATCGGTAAAATTGCTGCCGCTGCCGGCATCCAAGAATATACTCGCCGGGCTATTGCACGCATCCCGCTTGCCGCAATTTCTGGAAGTGCCGGCGGCGGAGCTAGTCTCGCCACTCGGTCTTGATGCCCGGCTGAATAAGGTCAATTTAGCGCAACTCTATCGCCGGCAAAGCATTGTTGGCATCGCGGATGGGCGGCTGCCGCGGCTGGTTTTCCAACGCCTTGCCCGGGAAAGATCAGGGTTGCGGCAACTCCTTGGGGCGCTTGCCGAGGATCGCGCGCTGCTGCGCCATGCGGAAGCCCAGATCCAGAAACGCGTGCTTGAAGCGCTGGGCGATGAGGGCACCCGTAAATCCTTGATGGGGGGCGGGCCGATAGCGCCCCTATTTCTGGATTTGTCGCCTGATCTACTGCCTGCAATTTTGCCGGAAGCGAATGACACCTCACTTCCTGCCGCCACCCCTGCTCTTTACGCGACGCTTCCCCTGCATGATGCCATCTCCATCAGCAATCTCGCCAGCAGACGAGAATCGTTGCATCAGGAAGCTTGGGGTGTCGCCATATCAGGGCTTTCCGCATCAGCGCTTAGCTTGGTGGAGGTGGATGCCCTGCCCGCGGATTGGCTGATCCTGGATTGGTCACCGGCACTGGAAGATACGCAAGCGATCAAGGCTTTGCGACGCGTTGATGGCGCGCGCCTTATCCTAGATGGCTGCAATGGTGAAGCGGCGCTCACCTGGGGTCTAAGCCAGGGCATTCACCTTTATGGTGGGCCATGGATCGAAGACGTCATCGCCGCAAGCCGCATGGAGCATTGCAGCGAAGCGGAACTCTGCCTGCGTTCGGAATGTCGCGCCCGCGGGCTGGCGACATCGCCCTCCGGCAGGATCGGCTGTCATAAGCCGCTTCTGCTGGAAGCCGTGTTGCCGGAAGCGATCTCATGAGATCGGTCGCGCCCACAGCCGCCGCCTTGCCGGTTGAGGCACTGGGGGCCGTGGCGCTTTCCAGTGCCATTCGTGATGCGGTCGCGCTGGGCGAGGAACGTCTGGTTCTCATGCTGCGATTTTCGGCCCTGCCGCGCGCTCGCCGCTTCGGCACAAGGGCAGAATTGTTGCGTGAAGCATGGCAACCCTTGAACAGCACTGCCCGGGTCCGGAGTTTCAAATTACCGGGCGGTGATCTGGTGGCCATCGGTCTGCCAAATGCGAGCGATGCGCTGGAGCATCATCGCAGAATCCTGTTTTCCATGCTGGAGCCCGAGGAATCGGAAAAAGCGGTTTGTATGCTCCGCCTGCCGCAACAGGCAGCGGCTATCATGGCTGCCGTTGAAGACAGCCTGGGCATGGTGGCGGCCATACGAGCCATGGCGCTGGAAGAGCCGGAAAATCGTGTGGTTGACCCCACCGCCCTGGCTTCGGTCGAGCGCGGCCTGACCACCGCTGATCTCAGTATCTTTTTTCGTCGGCAGAAGGTTCGCTGGCTTGAGCCCGGTGGGCAGAACACCAAGCTGTTCTGGGAAGATCGCCGGGCCGATCTTTCGGAAGTATGTGAAAGGCTTTTGCCGGGCTGTGATATCTCACTGACGCCCGCTTTCGCGCAAAGGCTGATGCAGTCCATTGATCGGCGGCACTTAAGCGATATCGCCCGGCCTGCGGAATTGCGCGACATGCGCACCCTTGCGCTGCCGCTCCGCGTGGAAAGTGTTTTCTCAGCGGAATTCCTGCGCCTTGATTCCATCATGCCGCAAAGCCAGCGGCAAAAGCTGATCCTTGGGCTTGATGCGGAAGATGTGCTGGCCGAGCCTGATCTGTTCCTGCTGGCGCGCCATTTCGCAAAAGCGCGGGGCTATCGGCTGATGCTTGAAGCGGCTTCACCCTTTGCGGCAACGGTAGTGTCCAGCCTCCGCGCTGGCTTTGATTTTCTGCGCCTGAAATGGTCCGAGGAATTTCCTGGCGCCGATAGCGCTGCAACCGCGGAGCTTAGCAAAAAGCTCGCCCAGGCGGCCGAACATGTGGTGCTGGCGGGTGCGGATCGCCCCGCGGCCATTGCCTGGGGCTGGGAAGCAGGTATTCGCCTTTTCCAGGGCCGCCTGATCGAAAGCCAACGCCCCGCAAGCTGACGTCATGGCTTGGCGAAACGCTGGTTCGGGCCGATATGCCCTCCATGCCGTTTCCCGCCATCCAGGCCGAGGGTCTGACGAAAACCTATAAAGACAGCGACCCGCCCGCCGTGGCAGGGCTGGATTTCACCCAGCCCGCCGGCAGTACCTGGGCGCTTTTGGGCGGCAATGGTGCCGGGAAATCCACGACCATCGCCATGCTGCTGGGCCTTTTGGTACCCAGTTCGGGGCGTGTGGTGGTGCTTGGCTATGATATGGCGCGGGACCGGTTTGCGGCGCTCGCACGAATGAATTTTTCCTCACCCTATGTCGCGCTACCGCATCGGCTGACGGTCCGGGAAAACCTGATGGTCTATGCGCATTTGTATACCGTGCCCAAGGCGCATGATCGCATCGCCGAATTGGCGGAAAGGCTGCAATTGACCGCGTTTCTGGACCGCCCAGCGGGGCAGCTTTCGGCGGGGCAGAAAACCCGGGTCGCGATTGCAAAATCGCTCATCAATCGCCCGGAATTGCTGCTGCTAGATGAACCCACCGCAAGCCTAGACCCCGATACGGGCGATTGGGTGCGGAGCCTTCTGGAAGAATATCGCGCGGAGACCGGCGCCGCCATTCTGCTGGCGAGCCATAATATGGCTGAGGTCGAACGCCTCGCGGATCATGTGCTGATGCTGAAGGGCGGGCGGATTGTGGACCAAGGCAGCCCCAATGATCTGATCGCACGTTATGGCCGCGATGATCTGGAACAGGTGTTTCTGGATATCGCCCGCGGCCAGGGACGCGCGGCATGAGCGGCGCGGCGCGGCGCATCTGGGGGCTGATGTATCGGCATTTGGCGCTGTATCGGCGTTCCTGGCCGCGCGTTTTGGAACTGATGTATTGGCCCGTTTTGCAAATGCTGGTCTGGGGTTTTGTCACCGCCTGGCTCGCCGGCGTGCAGAACAATACCGCCAGTGTCACCGCCGGCGTGCTGCTGGGCGGCGTGCTGCTGTGGGAGGTGACGCTGCGCAGCCAAATGGGCTTTGCCATTTCCTTCCTTGAGGAAATCTGGTCGCGCAATCTGGGCCATATCTTCGTGGCCCCTCTGCGCCCGCATGAATTGGTGGCGGGCTTGGTGGCCATGAGCATGCTCCGCACTGCCATCGGCGTGGGACCGGCCATTCTACTCGCCTTTCTGCTGTACGGCTTTGGCATCTGGACCCTGGGGCCGGTGCTGGTGCTCTATTTCGCGGCGCTGATGGCGATGGGCTGGGCGGTGGCGCTTGGCGTGACGGCCCTTATCCTCCGCCACGGCGCGGGGGCGGAGGCTTTGGCCTGGGGCGTGCTGTTCGGCTTGGCGCCCTTCTCGGCGGTGTTTTATCCGGTTTCGGTGCTGCCTGGCTGGTTGCAGCCGATCTCACTCGCCATTCCGGCGACGCATGTTTTTGAAGGCATGCGCGCTGCCCTGCTGAATGGGCAGCTTGCCTGGGATCATCTGGCCTATGCTTTTGCGCTTGATCTGATCTGGCTTGGCTTGGCGGCCTGCCTTTTCATGGCGCAATTCCAGGCGGCGCGCGTTCGGGGCGCTTTGATGAATATTGGCGAATAGATCAGGGCGCCCCTTTCATCTTGCGCGCTTTTCCGGCAAGTTTCCCCTTTCCGGTCCTTGGTGGGGCGATGGTCGCCTTTGCCCGGGCCGATTGCGCTGGAGACTGGAAACGTGATTCCCGCCCTGATGCCGACCTATAACCGTGCCGACCTTGCTTTTGAGCGGGGCGAAGGCGCGCGACTTTGGACGGAAGATGGGCGACGCTTCCTGGATTTCGGCGCGGGCATCGCGACATCCTCGCTCGGCCATGGGCACCAGCATCTGACGCGGATGATTGCGGAACAGGCGGGCAAGATCATTCATGCCTCCAACCTGTATCGCATCCCGCAGGCGGAACGGCTGGCGCAACGCCATGTGGAAAATTCCTTCGCGGATAGCGTGTTTTTCTGCAATTCCGGCGCGGAAGCCAATGAAGGCATGATCAAGGCTGTCCGCAAATATCACGCGGAAAACGGCCATCCGGAACGCTACCGGCTGATCTGTTTTGATGGCGCCTTCCATGGCCGCACCATGGCCGCGCTGGCCGCCACGGGGAATGAGAAATACCTGGCCGGCTTCGGCCCGCCGGTTGAAGGCTTCGACCATGTGCCCTTCGACAATATGAATGCGGTGCGCGATGCGATTGGCCCCAATACTGCCGGCGTGATGATTGAACCCGTGCAGGGTGAAGGCGGCGTGCGCCCCGCGCCGCTTAGGTTCCTGCGCGAATTGCGCGCCATGTGCGATGAATACGGGCTGCTGCTGGCCTTGGATGAAGTGCAGACCGGCATGGGCCGTTCCGGCAAGATGTGGGCCCATCAATGGGCGGGGATCGAGCCTGATGTCATGTCATCCGCCAAGGGCATTGGCGGCGGCTTCCCGCTGGGCGGCATTTTCGCCAAGGAACATGTGGCGAAGCATTTGAAGGCTGGCACGCATGGCTCAACCTATGGCGGCGGGCCACTTGCTTGCGCGGCCGGCAATGCGGTGATGGATGTGGTCTCCGCCCCCGGCTTCCTTGACCGTGTGGACCAGGTGGCGCGGCATTTGTGGCGCGCCCTGCTGGCCCTTGCCGCCAAGCATCCGACAGTGATTGAAGATGTGCGCGGTGCCGGCCTGCTGCTGGGCCTCAAGCTGCGGCCCGAGGTGAATAACGGCGAAATGCAGAATGCCGCCGTGGCCGAGGGTCTGCTGACTGTGGCGGCGGGGATGAATGTGCTGCGTCTGGCGCCGCCGCTGATTATCACTGAGGCGGATGCGGATGAGGCGGTGGCGCTGCTCGATCGCGCCTGCCTGCGCCTGACCCCAGCCGGTGCCCAAGCCGCGGCGCAATGAGTGCCATGTTGAAATCGGTCAGGGGCGGCGATGCGCCGCCCCGCCACTTTTTGGAATTGATGGATCTTGAACCGGCCGTGCTGCGCCGGATGCTTGATGTGGCCGGCCGCGCCAAACGTGGCGAGCTTGCGGGCAAGCCCTTGGCCGGCAAATCCATTGCATTGATTTTCGAAAAACCCTCCACCCGCACACGCGTTTCCTTTGAAGTGGGCATTCGCCAATTGGGTGGCGATGTTGTGGTGCTGTCTTCCAAGGACATGCAGCTTGGCCGAGGCGAAACCCCGGCGGATACCGCGAAGGTGCTATCCCGCTATGTGGATGCCATCATGCTGCGCACCGATAATGTGCAGAAAATCCGTGAATTGGCGAAACATGCGACGGTGCCGGTGATCAATGGTCTCACCGATGTTTCCCATCCCTGCCAGTTGATGGCCGATGTCATGACTTTTGAGGAACATCGCGGCCCGATTGCCGGGCAGGTGGTGGCCTGGACAGGTGATGGCAATAATGTCGCGCAATCCTTCATCCAGGCAGCGGCGCGCTTTGGCTTTACGCTGCGGCTGGCAACCCCGCCGGAATTGGCGCCGCCGGCGGAATTGATCGCCTGGGCGCGCGCGCAAGGTGCCAAGGTGGAATTGACGCAGGACCCGATTGCCGCTGTGCGTGATGCGCGCTGCGTGGTGACCGATAGCTGGGTTTCCATGTCTGATGAGCGCGAGGGGCGCGCGGAAAGCCGCCATAATCTTCTCGCGCCGTATCAATTGAACGCGTCGTTGCTGAAACACGCCGCGCCTGACGCGATTGTGATGCATTGCCTGCCCGCGCATCGCGGCGAGGAAATCACCGATGAGGTGATGGATGGCCCACAAAGCGTGGTGTTTGATGAGGCAGAGAACCGCCTGCATGCGCAGAAGGGTGTGCTGCTTTGGGCTTTGGGGCTGGCGTAAGCCTTTTGGCGTGACCCGTAAGCAAGGGTCACGCTTTTTATGGGGGCGAGGCCCCCTGCCCTATTCCGGCTGCGCGCCGGAAATCTTCACCATCTCGGCCCAGATCGGCTGTTCGCGCTTCAACCGCGCCGCCAATTCTTCCGGCGTGGAGCCCGTCAGCCGCGCGCCCATGCCGATAGCGCGTTGCTGCAATTCCGGATCAGCAAAGGCCGTGCGGATTTCAGAGGAAATTCGGTCCACAATCTCGCGCGGCATGGCGCGCGGCCCGGCCCACATATGCCAGGGGCTGACGTTGAAATTATCCATCCCTGCTTCCGCCATGGTCGGTACATTCGGCATGGCAGGCCAGCGTTCCGGCAAGGTGACGGCCAGCGGGCGAATGCGCCCTTCCTGAATAACGCCGACATAGCTCGCCAGATTATCCACGGCGAGTTGGATATCGCCCGAAAGCATGGCCGGGATGGTCTGCGCCGCGCCTCGGAAAGCCACATGGGTACTTTCAATGCCCGCACGCCCAAGCAGATAGGCGCCGGAAAGGTGAATGGTGGTACCCACGCCCGAAGACCCGTAGCTAATGCCGCCGCGCCGCGTCTTGGCCCAGGTGATGAATTCCTGGAGCGTTTGTGCCGGCACATGCTGCGCCGGCACCGCCACCACATTGGGCAAATCCCACATGGCGCTGATCCAAGCGAAATCCTTTTCTGGATCATAGGGCAGGGTTTTGAACAGCATGGGGTTGATCACGATGTTATGCATGCTGATCGTGCCGATGGTGTAACCATCTGGTGTCGCGCGCGCGATGGCTTCCGTGCCGATATTGCCCGAAGCGCCAGAACGCGTCTCCACAATGAAATTCTGCCCGAAGCGGCGCGACAAGACTTCGCAGGCAAGCCGCGTCATCACATCAAGCGACCCGCCTGGCGGGAAGCCGACAAAGACGCGCACGGGCCGATTGGGCCAGGCGGCTTGCGCAATCGCGGGGCTCACCAGGCCAAGGGCGAGTGGTGTGGCGAGAAGGCTGCGACGTTGGATCATTGTTTTCCTCCCGATTTTTGTTGTCATTTCAGCGCGCGTAATCCGGTTCTTCCCGGTCAAGCACACGGCGCCAAGCATTTAGATGGAGTCGCGCATCCAGTTTTTCACCCCAAGGCCCCGTGTGATTGCGGCGTAGATTATCGGGCAGCTTGTGCAAGGGCAGCCCGGTCTGCATGGCGGTCAATTGATACATGCAGGTGCGTTCCGCCATGTAGCATTCATCAAAAGCGTCATGCACGGTTGGGCCCACCACGGTCACGCCATGGCCGCGCATCAGCATGATGGTCTTATCGCCCATCAGCCGCGCAATCCGATCCCCTTCTTCATTGCTATGGACGGGCTGATCGCCTTCATCATCATAGACCGTGCGGTCATTCAGCAGCAGGTTGTTATGATGCGAAAGCGCAAACTCCGCGCCCTGCACCATGGAAAGCGCGGTCAAATGCCGTGGATGGACATGGATCACGCAGGTCGCTGCCGGATTGGCGAGGTGAATGCGCGTATGGATATGAAACGCAACCTTGCGGAGTTCGCCGTTGCCGCGCAGCACGCGCCCTTCCAGGTCACAAACAATCAGATCAGATGCCTTCAATTCCTGGAACAAATAGCCGCGTGGGTTGATAAGGAAACGCGGCTCAGCCTCATTGGGCAACATCAGGCTATTGTGATTGCCGATATGCTCATTCCAGCCAAGCCTGGCGCCAATGCGAAACACGGCGGCCATGTCGCAGCGGAGTTCCCATTCGCGCGCCTCTGCCCGGCTATCGCTCAGTTTTTCGATGATCTCGGCCATGCGGACCCCCCTGGACCATTCATTTGGTCAAGCCTTGCACAAATCAGGCGCGCCTGACCATCGGGCGGGTGTTGACGGCGGCAGGCCGGGCGCGGAGCATCGGCGGAAAGGGGAAGGAAACCACCATGGCCGAAGCCAAGCCCGCCGAATTGCCCATCACCGGCTATCTGGACCGGTTTTCCGCGCGCCCGGGCGAAAGCCTGGCGGTGAAGATCAGCGTGCCGAGCGGCGGGCGTTACCGGGCGCGGTTGCGCCGCGTGATTTCGGGCGACCCCAACCCGGCCGGGCCAGGGCTGCGGTTTGAAGACCTCTCCGCGCGTTTCGATGCCGAATTTCAGGGCCGGCATCAGCCGGTCAGGCTTGGGTCTTATGCGCTGATCCCCAAGGCGCCAAAGCGAGCAGCGGGCGCAGTGACTTGGACCGCCCTGGTCTGGTTCCAGGCGCAACCGGCCACTGAGGCCGCGGTGATCAGCGAAGAACAGGCGGGGCGAAGCGTAACATTGGCGGTCGGGCCGCATGGGCCGATGGCGCGCATCACCTGGCCGGGCGGGGAGCGGCAGCTTAGCCTTGGCGCGCCCTTGGCGCTCCGGCGCTGGCATCGGCTTTGGCTGAGTGCCGATCCCGCCACCGGGCGCATCCTGCTCGGCGCGCAGTGTATTGAAGATGCCTCTCCCGCCCGCACGCGCGAGGTCTCAGCAACTGGCTTGGCGCTGCCCGATGGCGCCGGCGTGGTGATGATTGCCGCCGAAAACGCCGCCGCGCCATGCGCGCATCTGACAGGTAAAATCGAAGAACCCGCCATCCTGGCAGGGTTTCACGCCGAATGGCCGCGCCCGGATCAGCCGCTTTCCGCCGCCGTGCCGGGCCTTCTCGCCGCCTGGGATTTTGCGCGCGGCATCTCAACACAGGGCGTGGAGGATATCGGCCCGCAAGCCTGCCATGGCGATCTTGTGAATGTGCCAACCCGCGCCGTGGTCGGCGCCCGCTGGTCAGGGGCCGAGATGTGCTGGCGCCATGCAGGCCCCGATTACGGCGCCATCCACTTCCACGCTGATGATTTGAGCGATTGCGGCTGGGCGGATGATTTCAGCTTCAAAGTACCAGCAGATTTACGCTCCGGCGCTTATGCGCTGCATCTCACCTGCGCAGCAGGCGAGGATCACATCCCCTTCTATGTGCTGCCCCCGCGCGGCACGGCCACCGCGCCGATCGCCTTTCTGGCTTCCACCTTCACCTATCAGGCCTATGCCAATCATTCCCGCGGCAATGCAGATGCGGCCTATCGCGCGCGAGTCGCTGCCTGGGGCGCTTATCCGCATAATCCGGATGATTTTCCGATCTATGGGAGGTCCACCTATAACCGCCATCCAGACAACAGCGGCATCGCCTTTACATCCCGGCTCCGCCCGATTCTGACCATGCGGCCGGGGTTTCTGACCTTCAATGACGCGAAGGGGTCAGGGCTGCGCCACTACCCCGCCGATACGCATATCCTGGCCTGGTTGGAAGCGCGCGGTTTGGCGTTTGATGTGATTACCGACCACGATTTGCACGAAGAAGGCGCCGCACTGCTGGCCAATTACAAGGTGGTGATGACCGGTTCGCACCCGGAATATCACACGCCGCAAACGCTCGATGCGCTTTACGCCTATACGCGCAGCGGCGGGCGCATGATGTATCTGGGTGGCAATGGCTTTTATTGGCGCATCGCTCAACCCGCCGATCTGCCGGGCGTGTTCGAACTGCGCCGGGCTGAAGGCGGCATTCGCGCCTGGGCCGCCGAGCCCGGCGAATATTATCACCAGACCGATGGCGCCTATGGCGGGTTGTGGCGGCGTAATCGACGCCCACCGCAGCAATTGGCGGGCGTTGGCTTTTCCGGCCAGGGTCTGTTTGAAGGCACCCATTACCGCCTGCTGCCGCCGGCGCGCGACCCACGCCATGCCTGGATGTTCGAAGGCGTGGAAGGCGAGACCATTGGCGATTACGGGCTTTCCGGCGGCGGCGCGGCCGGCTTTGAATTGGACCGCGCGGACCCTGCCCTTGGCACGCCGGATGGCACGGCGATTCTGGCTGTTTCGGAAGACCCGCCCGCTTCTTTTGTCGCGGTGCCGGAGGAATTGCTTTCGCATGTGAACACCGTGAATGGCGAAAAGGCCCAGGCTTTGAAGCGCGGCGAGATCATCTATTTCGACACGCCGGGCGGTGGAGGCGTCTTCGCCGTTGGTTCCATCACCTATTGCGGCAGCCTCTGGCGCCAGGGTTTTGAGGGGCCAATCAGCCGGCTCACGGAAAATGTTGTGCGCCGCTTTGCCGGGCTTGCTGATAGTGGTTGACGCCGCCGGGCGCGCGCATGAAGCTAAGGCACCATCAATAACGGGAGAGCATGGATGAAACGCCTCAGTTTCAGCACGGGCCTTGTTGCTGCTGCCTTGGCCTTGTCAGCGGCGCCGCTGCTGGCCGCCCCTTTCACCTGCCCTACGCGCGGCGGAGACCTGGTGTTTGGCCAGGAAGCCAATGTCAATTCGCTGGATCAGATGACCTCCAGCACCATTTCAACGCGCAATATCGCGATGAATATCTACGAAACGCTGATCACGCGCGATGACAATAACCGGCCCATCCCGGAATTGGCCGAATCCATGCAGGAAGCCGCGGATGGCCTGAGCTATACGTTCAAGCTCCGCCAGGGCATCACCTTCCATAATGGCAAGGCGCTGACATCCGCCGATGTCGCGGCTTCTTTCGATCGCTATAACCGGATTGGTCTGCAACGCAGCACGCTGGATAATGTCGCGGGCTGGGAAACGCCGGATGCGCAAACCTTCATCATCCGCATGAAGCAGGTGCAGCCGACTTTTGTTGAGGCGCTGTCTTCCTTCTCGGTCCCCATTGTCATCATCCCTTCCGAACACAAGGATGATGAACGCCAGCAGCTGCGCCCTGTGGGCACCGGGCCTTTCCGTCTGTTGGAATTCGTGCCCGGCAGCCATGCGCGGCTGGGCCGGTTTGATGCCTATAAGCCCAATACCGCTTATGAACAGCGCATGGGCTTTGGTGGCTATCGCGTGGCCTGCCTGGATACCGTGACCTTCCGCATCGTGACCGAAGCCAGCGCCCGTGTCGCGGGCTTGGAAACTGGCGCGCTGCATGTAGTGGAAGATGTGCCGACACGTTCGGTGGAAGCGCTACGCCGCAATAGCGCCATCACGATCCTGCCCTTGCAGAATTGGTGGATTCAGATTGCGCTGCCCAATACATCGCTGGCGCCAACCGATAACCTGACCTTCCGGCGCGCCGTGCAAGCGGCGCTTGGCATGGAAGACATCATGGATGCGGCTTCCGACAATAATTTCCGGCTGAATGTCGGTTTCCAATACCCGAACCAGCCGAGCTTCACGGATGCCGGCAAGGAAACCTACAACATCAATAATCAGCAGCGCGCCCGCGCCTTGCTCCGTGAATCGGGCTATCGCAACGAACCGATTGTGATCCTGACCAATCGGGACCTGACGCCCATGTATAACGCGGCGCTGGTGATGGAACAGCAATTGAAGGCTATTGGCATCAATGCGTCGCTTCGTGTGGTGGATTGGCCGACATCGGTGCAAATGTCGCAGCGGCTAAATTCGACTGAATGGCACTTCTTCCATTCGGGCTGGGGCACGCAGCCCGCGCTTGGTGCGCTTGCCACCATGCAATTCCTGGTCTCACCCAATGCGGCCTATCGCCCGCGGGATGACAAGGATGATCCGGAAGTGTTGGCCGCCTGGAATGACATGAACATTCAGCGCGACCCGGCGGTGCGGCAGGAAGCCTTTGCCCGCATGCAGCGCCTGGTGCTGGAACGCGCTTATGCCTATCCCTTCGGCTCACTCACCAAGGTTCAGGCATCGCGCGCTAATGTGAAGGGCTTCGCGCCTTTCCGCATTCCGCGCTTTTCCAATGTGTGGATTGAGCGTTGAGGTTTACGACTAGGGAGCGCGATTTACCTTGATATTGGTCGCGCTCCGCCGGCTGCTCAGCGCCATTCCGGTATTGTTCATTGTCAGCCTGATTAGCTTCGGGCTGATGCGGCTGATCCCTGGTGACCCGGCGGCATCCATCGCCGGGCCATCCGCCACCCCAGCGCAGATTGACCAATTGCGCCGCGACCTTGGGTTGGATGAGCCCTTGTTGATGCAATTGCTGCATTACTACCAAGGGTTGCTGCAAGGTGATTTCGGCAAATCGCTGCTGCTTGGCAAAGGCGTGCTGGCTGCCACCCTGGAACGCCTGCCGGTGACCATCGGCTTGTCACTCTACGCCCTTGTGCTGACGCTGCTGATTGGTGTGACCAGCGGCATTATCGCGGCGCTGCGACAGAATACCTGGGTGGATCAGGTGGCGATGATGATCGCCATGCTCGGCATTTCCATCCCGAATTTCTTTCTGGGCCTGTTGATGATTATTTTCTTCGCCGTGCAGCTCGGCTGGTTGCCGAGTGGTGGCTATGTGCCTTTCTCGCAAGACCCTATCGGCTGGCTGCGGAGCACCACCATGCCGGCGATATCGCTCGCCTTGCTGCAAGCGGGCTTGCTGGCGCGCATCACGCGTTCGGGCATGCTGGAAGTGCTGCGGCAGGATTATGTGCGCACGGCCCGCGCCAAGGGGCTGCCGGAACGTCAGGTGATCCTAAAGCATGCTTTGGCCAATGCGCTGATCCCGATTGTGACCGTGGTTGGCATCATCATCTCGCTTCTGCTGTCGGGTGCTGTGGTGACGGAAGCGCTATTTTCGCTCCCCGGCATGGGGCAATTGCTGACACAAGCGGTGCTGTCGCGCGATTATCCCATGGTGCAAGGCGGGCTTTTGCTGGTGACGACATTTCTGGTGGTGGTGAATATCCTGGTTGATATCCTCTATGCCCTGATTGATCCAAGGGTGCGCTATGAGTGACACCGCCGCCGCTATTGACGCCGAAGGCATTGCGCTGAAGCGCGAACACCCGGCGCGCGCCACCATCAAACGCCTGCTGCGTCATCGGTTGTTCATGACTGGCCTCGTGCTGTTCCTGATCATCGCCATTACCGCCATCCTGGCGCCCTGGATTACCGATACCGATCCCAACCGCCTTTCCATGCGCAACAAGTTCAAGCCACCTGGCGAGGGTTGGATTTTCGGCACGGATAGTTTTGGGCGCAGCCTGTGGTCCCGCGTGGTCTGGGGCGCGCAGCTTTCAATGCTTATTGGCGCTTCCGTGGTGGCGCTGAATGCGGTGTTCGGCATTTTGATCGGCGCCGCTGCCGGTTACTTCCGGCGCATCGATAATCTGCTGATGCGCATCAATGACGCGCTGATGGCCTTCCCGGCCATTCTGCTCGCCATCGCGGTTACTTCAGTGTTGGGGCCTTCGACCTTCAATGTCATTCTGGCGCTTGGCATTGTCTATATCCCGCGTACGGCGCGCATTGTGCGGTCTTCCGTGATTGTGCTGCGAGAAATGGAATTCGTCCAAGCCGCGGTTGCCGCCGGCGCGGGCCATTGGCGTATCCTCACACGCCACATCCTGCCCAATGCCATGGCGCCGGTGATTGTGCAGCTTTCCTTCCTGTTCGCTTTTGCTGTGCTGTCTGAAGCCACACTTTCCTTCCTTGGCGTGGGCGCCGTGCCGCCTACCCCCACTTGGGGCAATATCATGGCCGAAGGGCGCGATTTCATGCGCGAAGCGCCCTGGATCATCACCATCCCAGGCATTGCGCTGATGATCACGGTGATGGGGCTGAATTTTCTGGGCGATGGCTTGCGCGATGTCCTCGACCCCCGGCTCAGGATTCAACAGTGACTTTGCTTGATGTGCAAGGGCTGACTACGGCCTTCATGACCGGGCGCGGCGAAATCACCGCGATCGAGGAGGTGTCCTTTTCACTCAAGGAAGGGGAAATCCTCGGCATTGTCGGTGAAAGCGGTAGCGGCAAAAGTGTCACGGCGCTCACCATCATGGGCCTGCTGCCAACACCGCCGGCGCGCATCGCTGCCGGCAAGGTATTGTTCCAGGGCAAGGAACTGACCAAACTATCGTCGCGGGAGATGCAGCGTATTCGCGGCCCCGGCATTGCGATGATTTTTCAGGAACCCATGACATCGCTGAACCCAGTGTTTTCCATTGGCGATCAGATCATGGAAACCATCAAGGCGCATGAGAACTTGCCCGCCGCCGCTCTCCGCAAACGCGCGATTGATATGCTGGATAAGGTCGGTATTCCATCTGCCGCGCGGCGGCTGGATGATTACCCGCACCAGATGTCAGGCGGTCAGCGCCAGCGCGTGATGATTGCGATTGCGCTTGCCTGCAACCCGAAGCTGCTGATCGCCGATGAACCGACCACGGCGCTTGATGTGACCATTCAGGCGCAAATCCTCGACCTGCTGATGGATTTGCGTGACGAATTCCGCATGGCGATTATGATCATCACGCATAATATGGGCGTTATTGCGGAAACGGCAGACCGCGTGCTGGTGATGTATGCGGGGCGTGTGATCGAGGAAGCGCCGGTGGCGCGGGTTTTTGACCACCCCATACATCCCTATACGCGCGGCTTGCTGGAATGCGTGCCTTCCATCACCGAAGACCGCGCGCGGCTTATCGCCATCCCCGGCACTCTGCCCGATCCCGCACGTCGCCCACTTGGCTGCCGCTATAGTGTCCGCTGCCGCTATGCGCAGCCAAGTTGCAGTGAGAGCCTGCCGCCCCTCATTCTTGAGGAAGCGGATCATTGGGCCGCGTGCCTCCGTGCCAAGGAATTGGCCGCGCCATGACCGAGCCCCTGATCAGCGCGCAGAACCTGGCCAAGCATTTTGATGTTGGCGGAGGTGGCCTTTTTCTCCGTGGCAAAACAAGCAAGCTGCGCGCGGTGGATGATGTCGCCATCAGCATTATGCCGGGTGAAACCTTGGGGCTTGTCGGGGAATCAGGCTGCGGCAAATCCACCCTTGGGCGGCTGCTGATCAGGCTGCTTGACCCAACTGCAGGCGCTATCCGCTTTCAGGGCCAGGAAATTACTGGGCTTGGCCGCGCGGCGATGCGCGAATTTCGCCGGTCCATGCAGATTATTTTCCAGGACCCTTACGGTGCGCTCAATCCGCGCATGGCTGTCGAGGATATCATCGCTGAACCGCTGGTGATCCATGGCGCCAAATCCGGCGCGGAGACACGCCAGAAAGTCACTGAAATGCTGGACCGTGTCGGCCTGCCAAGCCGCGCGCTGGATCGCTTTCCGCATGAATTTTCTGGCGGCCAGCGTCAGCGCATTGGTATCGCCCGCGCGCTGATCCTGCGCCCGCGCTTTGTTGTGTGTGATGAGGCTGTCTCGGCGCTTGATGTTTCCGTCCAGGCGCAGATCGTTAATCTGTTGCAGGATTTGCAGCGCGATATGGGGCTGACCTATCTGTTCATCGCGCATGATCTTTCAGTGGTGCGGCATATCTCTGACCGTGTCGCGGTGATGTATCTTGGCAAGATTGTGGAGGTCGCTGAAAAGCACGCGATCTACGCGACCCCGCAGCATCCCTATACGCGCGCTTTGATTGCCGCCGTGCCGGCGCCGCATCCTTCCCGGCGGTCACGCGGTAAGCGAGAGAATATCGTTGGCGATATTCCAAGCGCGCTCAACCCACCTTCTGGCTGCCGCTTTCACACGCGCTGCCCGCATGTGATGCCCATTTGCCGGGAAGCTGCGCCGCCACTTGTTGAAACGCAACCAGGGCATCAGGTGGCCTGCCATTTGATGACCCAAGCCCAAGCCTGAATAGGGAAAACGCCATGGCTGATGCACCACGCAAATCGCGCCTTGTCTCCGAAGTTGATTTCAACAAGGACGGCAAGCACACAGGTTTCATCCGCCTGTTCCATTCAACGCATGACAGCGCCTATGGCTTTCTGCCCATCCCGATTGTGGTGGTGAAGAATGGCGAAGGGCCCACCGCGCTTTTCACTTCCGGCAATCATGGCGATGAATATGAAGGCCAGGTGGCGCTGACGAATTTGGCGAAATCGCTTGATCCTGCGCGAATCAAGGGCCGCGTGATTATCCTGACCATGGCGAATTACCCGGCGGCGCTCGCGGGGCGGCGCGTGTCGCCGATTGATGACCTCAATCTGAACCGGATTTTTCCGGGCGATCCGGATGGCACGGTCACGCGACAGATTGCGCATTACATTGACAGCGAATTGATCCCGCTCGCGGATTTTGTGATGGATTTGCATTCGGGTGGATCATCGCTGAATTACGTACCTTGCGCGTTGGCGACGCAATCAAACGATCCAGCGCTGTTCCAGAAGCAATTGGCGGCACTCCGCGCCTTTGGTGCCCCCTTCACCTATATTCAGGGTGGCGCGCAGGGTCAGGGTGGGAATCAGACACTCGGCAGCGGGGCGGAGCGGCGCGGCAAGATTTCGCTTGGCAGCGAATTGGGCGGTTGCGGCACGGTCAATCCGGCCGGCTTGGCCATTGCCGAGCGCGGCGTGCGCAATGTGCTGGTGCATCTTGGCATTCTGCCAAAATCAGATTGGGTCGAACCGCCCTCCCCCACACGGTTTTTGGATGTGCGCGGGCAGGATTATTATGTCTATGCGCCGGAAAATGGCGTTTTTGAACCGTTGGTCCAACTCGGCGATATGGTTTCCATCGGTACGCCCGCGGCGCGTATCCATTTCACGGAAACGCCCTGGCTGCCGCCGGTTGAAATCACCTTCAAGGCGGCTGGGCTTGTCATGTGCCAACGCATCCCGGCGCGCACCAAGCGCGGGGATTGCCTGTTCCATCTGGCGAGTGATTTGAAGATCGCGTAACGCCTGACCGCCGCAAGGGATCAGGCGTAGCTTTCAGCGCTTGATCCCAGCGATCGCGTTCTGAATGCCAGTGGTGGCCCAGGGGCCCCAGGGCATGGTGAAGAACTTGAAGCCCTTATCCACGAAAAAATTCGGCTCCATGCCGGGCGGGATGAAATACATGCCGGCGGCAATGCCATGCTTGGCCGCAGCTGCTGCGATTTTATCAAGCGCGCGCTGATAGGTATCGCAAGCATAATCAAGCGGCACATCCAATTCGATGGAAAGATCGGAAGGCCCAATCAGCAGGACATCTACGCCTGGCACCGAAGCGATGGCATCAAGATTTTCCAGCGCCTGCTTGGTTTCGATCATGGGCACAATGACCAATTCCTTGTTCACCGTATCCATATAGTCGCGGTATTTTGGGAATTCGCCCCATTCACCGCGCACGCCCGCATTGCTGCGATTGCCCTGCGGGTAGTAGCGGCAAGAACGTACCATTGCCTCAGCCTCGGCCCGCGTATTGATCATGGGGGCAATGATGCCGCGCGCACCGGCATCCAGTGCGAAGCAAATCTGATCCGCCTGGTTCGCGGCAACGCGCACCAAGGGCGCTGCCTTCTTGCCGCGCATCGCCTGAATGGAAGGCGCCATTTGCTTGATTTCATAGGGGGAGTGCTGCGTATCGAACAGAATGAAATCAAAGCCGGCATCAGCCAGCACCGATACATCAATATTCGGCCCCGCAGTCGTTCCAATGGCGGTTTTGCCTGATTTGATTATTTGCTTGATGGCGTTCATCTGACCTTGTTTCCTCACACAGGATTTGACGCATGCGCGCGCCAGTCCAAAAACGATCGGCGCCTTGTGGCCATCATCACCTATCCGGGATGGCGCCAAGGCCATTCTATACGAATAGGGTCAAGAACACCTTCTCAATCACCAATCACCCGCAACGCTACCCATCATCCGAGAGGCTTAGCAATAGCGACAGCCGGTTCCAAAGTTTCGCCTATCCGATTTGGCATTGGCCCTAGGGGCACGCTGTAGCGACCCAGCGCATGCAAATTGCCAGGCGCCAAGCTTTCCTTCATCCTGCAATCGCATCGGAGATATCGGCCATGGCATTCAACATCGGTCTTTTGTTGTTCCCTGAAATCACCCAGCTGGACCTGACCGGCCCCTATGAGGTTTTCACAAAATTCCCCGATGCGAAGGTGCATCTGATCGCCAAGACCCTGGACCCCGTGAAGGCCAATGGCGGCATGCGCATTCTGCCAGATACCACCATGGCGGATTGCCCCGCGCTTGATCTGATCTGCGTGCCTGGCGGTGCGGGCATGAAACCCTTGTTGAATGATGCGGAAACACTCGCTTTCCTCCGGCGGCAGGCAGCGTCCGCACGCTACATCACCAGTGTTTGTACCGGCGCTTTAGTGCTTGGCGCGGCGGGGCTTCTCAAGGGCAAGCGCGCAGCCACGCATTGGATGAGCCTTGAGATGCTGGCGCATTTCGGCGCCATTCCCATGGCCGAACGCGTCGTCAAGGATGGCAATGTGATCACCGGGGGCGGCGTGACCGCCGGCATTGATTTCGCCCTGACCGTCGCCGCCGAAGCCTTTGGGGAGGATGTGGCGAAATCCATCCAGCTTGGCATCGAATATGACCCTCAGCCGCCCTTCAAGGCGGGCTCCCCCCAAGGTGCTGGCGAAGCGCTGGTGACGAAAGCGCGCACGGCGTCAGCGCGTCGGCAAGCGGAACGGGAAGCCGCAGTGCGCGAAGCGGCGGCGCGGTTGAATTGACGGGGAGCTTGATGGTTCTTCCTGTCAGATTGGCCGCTAGCCGCCGGCCACGATGACGCCACGCGCCGTAAGCCAAGCACAGCTTTCAACCGTCCTGGCTGTCGCCGACCGCTGCTTTATGCTTAATAACACCAAGAAAACGCGGGGAGCTTCCGGATGAATCGTCGCAGCATATTGATGGGCCTGCCCTTGGCGCTGATGGCCAGCCAAGCCCGCGCGCAAGGCGCCTGGGCGCCAAGCCGCCCCGTGGTGCTGGTGGTGCCCTTCGCCCCGGGCGGCCCGAATGACCTGGTGGCGCGCCTTGTCGCCCCCGCCATGCAGGCAGCCCTTGGGCAGAATGTGGTGGTGGAAAACCGCCCCGGCGCCACCGGGGCCATCGCCGCCCGCCATGTCGCGGCGCAACCGCCCGATGGCCATACGCTGATCGTCGCCGCCAGCGGCACCATGACCATCAACCCCGCTGTCATGACTCGCCCTGGCTATGACCCAGAGAAGGATTTCGCCCCGGTCAGCTTGGCGATGTCTGTCCCCAATATGCTGGTCGTGAACAAGGATGTACCTGCGACCACTGTGGCCGAGGTGGTGGCCTGGCTGAAGCGCGAAGCGGGCCGGGCTTCCTATTGCTCGGGCGGCGTGGGCTCCACCGAGCAATTGGGGATGGAGCTTTTCCTGAAGCGCACAGGGACCGAGGCGACGCATATCCCCTTCCCCGGCGGCGCCCCAGCCGTCACCGCCATGATCCAGGGCCAAGTGCAGATCGGCATCCTGAATGCGGCAACCGTGCGCCCACATGTGGTATCTGGCGCTTTGCGCGCCATCGCCATTGCCGGCACCAAGCGCTTTTCCGGCCTGCCCGATGTTCCGACCATGGTGGAAGCGGGCCTGCCCGATGTGCTTTCCGCTTCCTGGTCCGCCTTTCTGGCCCCGGCGGGCACGCCCGCGCCGGCCATCGCCCGGCTGCATGAGGTGATTGTGGCAGCCCTCCGCACGCCAGAGACCACGCAGCGCCTGACCGCTGCCGGCTTCACCATTGACGCTTCCACGCCTCAGGAATTGGGGGCGACGATTTCGGCGGAACTCGCCCGTTGGAAGCAGGTGGTGAAGGACGCCAATATCCAGATGAACTGACGCGGTTGACAAGCCGGGGCCGCGCGGCCATTCGCGCGGCCTGACCTTTTTTAACAGTAATGGACCGATCATCATGGCCTTTGCCTTCGTCTTTCCCGGCCAGGGGAGCCAGGCTGTCGGCATGGGCCGCGACCTGGCCGATGCCTTTCCTTCTGCAAGCCACGTCTTCCAGGAAGTGGATGATGCTTTGGGCCAGAAGCTGAGCAAGCTGATGTGGGAAGGCCCGCAGGAAGAATTGACGCTGACGGCAAATGCCCAGCCGGCGCTGATGGCGCATTCTCTGGCCGTGGTGCGGGCGCTTGAGGCCGAAGGCGGTTTTGGGCTTGCCGCGCGCGTGGCGCTGGTGGCCGGGCATTCGCTTGGCGAATACAGCGCGCTGACCGCCGCCGGCGCTTTTGATATCGCCACAGCCGCGAAGCTTTTGCGCTTGCGTGGCGAGGCCATGCAAAAGGCCACCCCCCCCGGCACTGGCGCCATGGCGGCACTTCTGGGCGCGGAGATTGATCTGGCGCAGGAAATTTGCGCTGCCGCCGCGACCAACCCCGAAACCGGCAAGGCCGAGGTGGTGGAAGCCGCGAACGACAATGGCGGCGGCCAGGTGGTGATTTCCGGCGCCAAGGCGGCTGTTGAGCGCGCCATTGAAATCGCCAAGGAAAAGGGCGTGAAGCGCGCCATGCTGCTGCCGGTATCCGCCCCCTTCCATTGCGCTTTGATGGCGCCCGCGGCGGACGCCATGGCGGAGGCACTTGCCCAGGCGACCATGCAGGCGCCTGGCGTTCCGGTAGTGGCCAATGTGAGCGCCGCCAAAGCGACCGACCCCGCCGAAATCCGCGATTTGCTGGTGCGCCAAGTCACCGGCACGGTGCGCTGGCGCGAATGCGTCGCCGCTATGGCCGCCATGGGGTGCACCAATTTCGTTGAGGTCGGCGCGGGCAAGGTGCTGACCGGCCTGATGAAGCGCAATGCGCCGGAAGCCACCGCCCTTGCCATCGGCAATCCGGCTGAGTTGGAAACCTTCCTGAAGTCGCTCTGATCATGGCCGAGATCACACTCTCGGAGATTGAGGATGATCCCGCCGCGAAGATCGCCTTGGATGGGCTTTCGGCCCTGAACGCGCCCTTCATCGGTCAACATGGGTATAAGCCGCTATCATTTGTGGTGCGGCGCAAGCCCGAAGACACGCCGGTGGGCGGTGCTTTCGGCTGGTGCTTCGGCGCTTGGTACTATCTGCACTTCCTGTTTTTGCCCGAAGATATGCGTGGCGCCGGCCTGGGGTCAGACCTGCTGACGCGGCTGGAGGCCGAGGCCCGCAACCGGGGCTGCATCGGCGCCTGGGTGGATACTTTTTCCTTCCAGGCGCGGCCCTTTTACGAAAAGCATGGCTATGCGCTTTTCGGCAGTATTGAGGATCAGCCGCCAGGCCATGCGCGGCATTTCCTGTTCAAACGCTTCAACCAGGGATGAGAGATATGTTTGATCTGACCGGCAAGACCGCGCTTGTCACCGGCGCCACGGGTGGCATTGGCGCTGGCGTGGCCCGTGCGCTGCATGCCCAGGGTGCGACCGTTGCCATCACCGGCCGCCGCGCGGCGGAATTGGAAGCGCTCGCCGCTGAACTTGGCGCGCGCGTGATTGTGGCGCCGGCTGATCTGGCGGACCCTGAGGCACCGGCGAAGCTCGTGGAAAAGATCGAAGCCGAAGCGGGTGGTTTGGATATTCTTGTGAATAATGCTGGCTTCACGCGGGATATGCTGGCGCTGCGGATGGGTGATGCGGATTGGAATGCGGTGCTGGAAGTGGATTTGACCGCGCCGTTTCGCCTGGCACGCGCCGCTTTGCGCGGCATGATGAAAAAGCGCCAGGGGCGGATTATTTCCATCGCGTCCATTGTTGGTGTCACCGGCAATGCTGGCCAGGCGAATTACGCCGCCGCCAAGGCGGGCTTGATTGGCATGTCGAAATCCTTGGCGCAGGAAGTGGCGACGCGCGGCGTGACCGTGAATGTGGTGGCGCCCGGCTTCGTGAAGACCGCCATGACCGATGCGCTGAATGACGCGCAAAAAACCGCGCTGCTGACGCGCATCCCAACGCAGCGCATGGGATTGCCCGAGGATATCGCCGCCGCCGTGGTCTATCTGGCGAGCAATGAGGCCGCTTGGGTCACTGGCCAGACTTTGCATGTCAATGGCGGGATGGCGATGATCTGACGCCATGGTAGAGAAACTCAACGCCACGGAACGTGCCACGCTTTCGGCCACGCTGCCGGAATGGAAGCTGGTGGAAGGGCGCGATGCCATCACCCGCAGCTTCCGCTTCAAGGATTTTTCCGAGGCATGGGGTTTTATGGCGCGCGTGGCGTTGCTTGCCGAAGCGCAGGACCATCACCCGGAATGGTTCAATGTCTGGAACCGGGTGGAGATTACGCTCTCCACCCATGATGCAGGTGGGCTTTCCGCGCGTGATGTCAGGCTGGCTCAGGCGATAGATAAGATCACCTGAGGCAGGAGCCTTCGCCGCTTTGGTGCGGCAAAGGCTCTGCTTGAGGCTCTAACCAGGCCGCTTCCACCAGCCCAGCCGCTTGGGCCGGGCCACCTCAGCCCCATCGCCCAGCACCACCGGCTGAATCGCCGGCCCAATCACCGGCTCTGCCTTTTCCGGCTGAGGCGCCGGGGCAGGTTCAGCAGCAACAGGCACCAGCGCGGGTTCCGGCGCTGGCGGTTCAACGGGCGCCGGCGCTTCCGCAACCGGCACCACTTCCGCCAGCACTGGCGCAGCCTCAGCCACCGGTGCGGCTTCCGCCACAGGCTCCGGCGCTGGCGCTGGCGCTGCGGGCGCAATCCGCCGAGCGGTTGCGGCAGCGCGTTCCGCTGCTTCCTCGGCTGCCGCCATGGCGGCGAACACATCATCAATCTGCCCGGCAAAGGGGTCTGCCGGGGTCGGCCCCACATAGCGCGGCGCCGGGGCTTCTTCCGTCATTTCCGGCGCGGCTTCCTCGGCCAGGCGCTCACGCGGGCCATCCTCACGGCGCCGACGCCCACCACGGCGGCCTCGGCGGCGCGGACGATCCTCACCCTCGGCGGCGCCCTCAGCGGTTTGGGCTTCTTCCCCGGCTGGCTGGGCCTCACCTTCCGGTGTCTCGCCCGCTTCCGGCGCGGCTTCGGCGCCTTCTTCGCCTTCGCCATCAGCCTCGGCGCCAGCCTCAGCGCCCTGCGGCCCACCCTCACGGCGGCCACCACGGCGGCGACGGCGGCGGCGGCGACGGCGCTCACCTTCCTCGGCGGTTTCCTCACGCGCTTCGGCGCTTGGGCTATCCGCTTCCTCTTCCTCAATCTCCGGCGCGATGTCTTCCACTTCCGGCGCGTAATCCATGCGCAGCGCCGAAGGCCCGGCGGCCACCGCCATGGGCTCAGCCGCGCGCAGGCGTTCAATGCGCAGCGCCGGCCCCATCAGCTTTTCATCGGGCTGGAGGAAAACACTCATGCCGAAACGCGCTTCAATCTCAGAAAGCCGGTCGCGCTTGCGGTTCAGCAGCCACAGCGCAACTTCGCTCGCGACATGCACGTTGATTTCCGCGGCGCGGCGCTTCGCCCCTTCTTCCTCAATCGCACGCAGCACCTGCAGCGCGCTGCTTTCCACACCGCGAATCGTGCCACGGCCCAGGCAATGCGGGCAGGTGATGAAGGTCTGTTCCGCAATGGAAGGGCGCAGGCGCTGGCGGCTCATTTCCAGCAGGCCGAAATGGCTTATCCGCCCCACCTGAATGCGCGCGCGGTCGTGGCGGAGCGATTCCTTGATCCGCCTTTCCACCATGGCGTTGTTGCGGTTTGATTCCATATCAATGAAATCAATCACAATCAGCCCGGCCAGATCCCGCAGGCGCAATTGGCGCGCAATTTCATCCGCCGCTTCCATATTCGTGCGCAAGGCCGTGTCTTCGATATGCCGGTCACGCGTGGCGCGGCCCGAATTCACGTCAATCGCAACCAAAGCTTCGGTCTGATTGATCACGATATACCCGCCGGAGCGCAGCTGCACCACGGGCGAATGCATGGCATCCAATTGGGCATCAACATTATGGCGCGCGAAAAGCGGCACGGCATCGCGGTGCATCCGCACCTTATTCGCGTGCGATGGCATCAGCATGCGCATGAATTCGCGCGCCTGCTGGAAGGCACCATCGCCTTCCACCATCACCTCATCAATGTCGCGGCCATAAACATCGCGGATGGACCGCTTGATCAGATCCGCTTCCTCATAAATCAGCGCGGGCGCGGTGGAAGCCAAGGTTCGTTCGCGGACGCCGTCCCAAAGCCGCAGCAGATATTCGCAATCGCGCTGGATTTCGGGCTTTGGCCGTTGCGCGCCGGCGGTGCGCACAATCAGCGACATGCCCTGCGGCAATTGCAGATCATCCATCACTTCGCGCAGCCGCTTGCGATCAGTGGCTGAGGTGATCTTGCGCGAAACGCCACCACCGCGCGGCGAATTCGGCATCAGCACGCTGAAGCGCCCGGCAAGCGACATATAGGTTGTGAGCGCCGCGCCCTTGCCGCCGCGTTCTTCCTTCACAACCTGCACCAGAATGATCTGGCGCCGGCGGATCACGTCCTGGATTTTGTAATGGCGCATGAAGCGCGGCGGGATGCGGCGTTCACGGCGTTCTTCTTCCGTCTCGGCAGGGCCTTCGCCGCCAATAGTCTCGGGCGGGGTCTGGTCTTCTTCGGCGGGCAATTCCTCAACGCGGCCCAAATCGGCGGCCTCGGCGGGCTCATCGCTGGTGGCTTCCGGCGCGGCGCTCAGGCTTTCGCTTTCAACCGCGAGCGGCTGAGCGGCGGCAGGGGCTTCGGGTGCTGGTGCGTCTTCCGCCGAAGCTTCAGCGGCGGGTGCCGCTTCGCCATTCGGTTCTGAAGCTGGGGCTTCGCCATTGGCGTCTTCCCCCTGCTGCCAGGCTTCATTGCTTTCGCCATTCCAGGCGGCGCGGTCCATCGCACTTTCCGGCGGCAGGTCGTCCTCATCCTCGGCGCGGGCTTCGGCTTCCTGCATATCCAGCAGGCGCTGCCGATCCGCCACGGGAATCTGGTAGTAATCCGGGTGGATTTCGCCAAAGGCCAGGAAGCCGTGGCGATTGCCGCCATATTCCACAAAGGCCGCTTGCAGGCTGGGTTCTACCCGCACCACTTTGGCCAGGTAGATATTGCCCTTCAGGGCACGGCGTTGCGTGGTTTCAAGATCAAATTCGTCGAGGCGATTGCCATCCATCACCACAACCCGGGTTTCCTCGGGGTGGGATGCATCTATCAGCATACGCTTGGTCATGGGGTGGAGTCTCCGCGCCGCGGCAGTGCCGCCGGCGCAATGGCGTGGGGAGGCCCGAACGGAGTGCGATATGCGGCGCTGCGTGCAAAAGCATGCTACGGCGAAGACCTCGTTCGGCGGGCCCGGCGCCGAAGCGGCGCAGCGGTCCCTGGGTGGGCGCACCTGGATCCTGCCCCGGGAACCCTTGGACCATCGTAGCAACGAAGGTCACAGGCGCAGGCGGGACGGCGGGCGCGACGGGGGCCATGGCCATAAGGGCTTTGACTTTCGCGCGCCTCGGGCCGCGCTGGCGAGAAGGAAGGGCCGCTCCCCGGCGAAACCACAAAGCCGACGCCATAGGCGCGGCTCCGGAGGCCGGGGGGCTGAACATCGTGGTGCGCACCATGCCCTTGGGGGCTCCATGCGCCAGGCGATGCCGCCGGAATTCTCGCCCGCAGCGGATGCCGCCGGGGCGGGTCACCATAGTCCCGCCCTGCCAACGCCACAAGGGTTTTATGGAGCGATTCTGATGACAGGGGTGGCTTGGACCGGTAAGAACACCAGGATGGGCATAGGGCGCCGGCATTTCCTGGGATTGGGCGGAGTGGTTTTGGGCGGCGCCCAGCCGGCCCTTGCCGCTTCCATTGGCGCGGCAAGCCTGACCACCGAAGGCCGCGCGGCGCGGCTTACCCTGGCGCTGGAAGGCCCACTTTCCTGGGAATGGCGCGCCCTGGCCGAACCCCCTCGCCTTATGCTTTCCCTGCCTGGCGTGACCTGGCGGGGCCCGGCGCGGTTGGGCTCGGCAGGGCCGGTCGCCAGCGTGCTGTTTGATGACGAAGCCAAGGAATTGCGCCTGAACCTGGCGCGCCCTGCCCTGCCGCGCCGCCTGCCCGGGCCGGCTGGGCGGCTGCTGGTGGAAATCGCCCCCGCGAGCACTGAAGCCTTCGCCGCTGCTGCACGCCGGGACATGCCCGTGGCGCAAGGCAGCGCCCCCGCTTTGCCGCTGGTGGTGATTGACCCCGGCCATGGCGGCTACGATCCCGGCGCCATTGGCCGGCGCGGCACGGAAGAAAAGCGCCTGACACTCGCCGCCGCCCAGGCGCTACGCCGCAAATTGCAGGAAGGCGGCAAATGCCGTGTCGCCATGACACGCGAACGCGATGAATTCATCTCATTGGCGGATCGTGTGGCCTTCGCCCGCACGCGGGACGCCGCGCTGCTGATCTCGCTCCATGCCGATTCCGCGCCGGGGGCCAAGGGGGCCAGCGTCTATACCCTGGCGGAGACCGCGAGCGATCCTTTCGCCGCAGCCCTCGCGCAGCGCGAAAACAATGCGGATCTCGCGGGTGGCCTTAGCCTGCCCTCCGTCCCGCCCGAGGTGCAGGCGATATTGCTGAGCCTGATGCGCCAGGAAACCCTGGGCGATTCCACCCGCTTTGCGCGGGTGGCGGTGCGGGAATTGACCCGCGCCGTGCCCATCCTGCCAAAACCAAGACGGGAAGCGGGTTTCATTGTGCTGAAGGCGCCGGAAGTACCCTCCGTGCTGGTGGAAATGGGCTTCCTTTCTGACCCGGAAGATGAAGCCGCTTTGCGGCAGCCAGAACACCGCGCGCTGATCGCCGCCAGCCTGGCCCGGGCGGTAGAAGCCTGGGTTGGTTCCACGCAGCGCGCCACGTCGGGTTGAAAAACCAGGGCCCCTCATGTCGCGCTTTTCAGCGGAACCGTGTAACGAGACGCCATCATGACTTCGCCGGATTTGCGTGCCGATCAACCGCTTGACCCTCAGCGCGCCGCGCCCGGGGCTGAGCCGCCGCGCGCCGAGCCGCCGCCCAAACCGAAAAAACAAAAACGCCGCCGGCGCTTCAGCGTGTTTCGCTGGCTCTTCAGCCTGGTTGCGGCGGTGCTGCTGGCGGGCGGCATCGCGGCCTATGGCGCCTATCATCACTTCGCCCAGGATTTGCCGGATTACGGCTGGCTCGCGGAATATGAACCCCCGCAAATGAGCCGCGTCTATGCCGCCGATAGCCGGCTGATGGCCGAATTGGCGCAGGAAAGGCGCATCTTTGTCCCGATCGAAGCCATTCCGCAGCGCGTCCAGCAAGCCTTCATCTCGGCCGAGGATCAGCGCTTTCGCGAACATACCGGCGTTGATCCCTTGGGCATTCTGCGCGCCGTGATGCAGGCCGCGGAACAATATGGCAGCGGGCGGCGCATGAGTGGCGCTTCCACCATCACCCAGCAAGTCGCGAAGAATATGCTGGTGGGTGCGGATAGGTCCTTCGCACGCAAAGCGCGGGAGGCGATTCTGGCGCTCCGCATTGAAAAGGCCCTCAGCAAGGACCGCATCCTTGAATTGTATTTGAACGAGATTTTCCTGGGCCAGCAGGCCTATGGCGTGGCCGCCGCAGCGCAAGTCTATTTCAACAAAAGCCTAGATGAGCTGAGCATCGCGGATGTTGCTTACCTGGCCGCGCTGCCCAAGGCGCCGAATAATTACCACCCCGTGCGGCGTGCGGAAGCGGCCAAGGCGCGGCGCGATTGGGTGATTGAACGCATGCTGGACGACCGCGCGATCACGCCAGATGAAGCCCGCGCGGCAAAGGCGGAACCGCTGATGGCGCGGCCCACGCGCCGGCTGGATCAATTGCAGGTGGGGCAGCATTTCACCGAAGAAGTGCGGCGCGAAATGATCCAGCGCTTCGGCGTGGAGCAAACCACCATGGGTGGCTTGGTGGCGCGCACCAGCCTGGAACCCGCCATTCAGACCGCCGCCGAACGCGCGCTGCGCGATGGGCTGATGAATTATGACCGGCGGCGGGGCGGCTGGCGTGGCCCGGTGGCGCGCATTTCGGCCAGCACCACGGAATGGATGCCAGCCCTTGCCGATACACCGCGCCCGCCTGGTGCGCTGCCTGAATGGCGCCTGGCGGTGGTGCTGGAAGTCAGGCCGCAAGAAGCGCGGCTTGGTTGGCTTGAACGGCGCGACCCGCGCCGCCCGGCGGAACCGCAACAGGGCACACTTTATCTTGACGAATTGCGCCCCTGGGCGCGTCCTGTGCTGCCCGATGGTCGCCTGGGCGCGGAGCCGCGCCGCGTTCAGGATGTGGTGAATGTCGGCGATGTCGTGATGGTAGAATCCCTGCCCGCCGAAGCCGCGCAGCGTAACCGTCCTGCGCGGCCGGAACGCCTGACACTCAGGCAAATTCCCTTGGCCGAGGGCGCAGTGGTAGCGCTTGACCCGCAAACCGGGCGTGTCATGGCCATGGTTGGCGGCTGGGCACTCGAAAAATCCTGGTTCAATCGCGCGGCCCAGGCGCAGCGGCAGCCAGGGTCTTCCTTCAAGCCCTTTGTTTATATTGCCGCACTCGAAAAAGGCATCCCGCCCAATCAGGAAATCCCTGATGAGCCAGTGGAAATCATGACGCCGCAGGGGCTCTGGAAGCCGCAAAACTACAACGCCAATACCTATAATGGCTGGGTGACCATGCGCAGCGCCATGGAACGCAGCCTTAACCTGGTGACGGTGCGGCTTGCGGATCATATCGGCATGGCTTCGGTTTCCGATGCCGCGCGCCGCTTTGGCGTGATTGATAATATGCCGCGCTATTTGGCGATGTCGCTCGGCGCTGGGGAGACAACGGTGCTCCGCATGGCCGCCGCCTATGGCGCCTTTGCCAATGGTGGTTTTCGCGTAACGCCGACCCTGATTGATTCAGTGCAGGACAGGCGCGGGCGTGTGATCTGGCGCGCTGATCAACGCGCCTGCGCCGCTTGTGCTTCAGGCCCTGAGGCCGGGCCGCCTCGCCTTGAAGCGGGCGAAAGGCAGCGTGCGACAGACCCGATTTCCGCCTATCAGATGGTGAGCATCCTGGAAGGCGTGGTGGCTCGCGGCACGGCGGCCAATGCCATTGGGTCTCGGCTTGGCCGCCCGGTGGCCGGCAAGACCGGCACAACGGATGACTACAAGGATAATTGGTTCGTCGGCTTCACGCCGGATATCGTTGTCGCCGTTTGGATCGGCTTTGATGACCCACGCAGCCTCGGCAATAACGAAACCGGCGGCAGCAATGCCGCGCCGATTTTCCGCGATACCGTGGCGGCCGCGCTTGCCGGCAGCCCGCCGGTGCCCTTCCGCCGCCCGGCAGGCATTACGCTGATGCGCGTTGCCTCTGGCAATGGCAGCATCATGGAACCCTTCCGCCCAGGGACCGAAAACAGCGCGCAACGCTGGCGCGATTCCTTTATCCGTGATCGTGAGGATGGTCCCAGCCCGCCCGGTGGTTCAGGCGCGAACCGCCTCGACAGAGACCTCGGCGGGCTCTATTAGCTTCATCATGCGCGCTGACGCCCTTTCCCTGCACGAGCAGATCACCGCATCGGTGGCCCTGCTGAGGAGGCATCTTTGACTGGGATGCCTCTGTCCGTCGTCTCGAAGAACTGAACGCGCGGGTCGAAGACTCGACGCTCTGGAATAATGCCGATGAGGCGGGGCGCGTCATGCGCGAACGCGGCCGGCTTTCCGACCAGATTGATGGCGTCAAGCGCCTGGAACGCGATGTGGAAGATGCGCTTGGCCTGATTGAATTGGCCGAAGCGGAAGGCGATGCCGATACCGCCAATGCCGCCGCCGAGGATTTGAAGCGCTTGGCCGTGGAAGCCAAAAAGCGGGAAATCGAAAGCCTGCTATCCGGCGAAGCCGATGGCAATGACGCCTTTGTGGAAGTCAATTCCGGCAGCGGCGGCACGGAAGCCCAGGATTGGGCAGAAATGCTGATGCGCATGTATTCCCGTTGGGCGGAACAGCATGGCTATAAGGTAGTGCTGACGGAAGAAAGCCCGGGCGAACAGGCCGGGCTGAAATCCGCAACCATTCAAGTCAGCGGCCCCAATGCCTATGGCTGGCTCAAGACCGAAAGCGGCGTGCATCGGCTGGTACGCATCAGCCCCTTCGATTCCGCCGCGCGCCGCCATACCAGCTTTGCCTCGGTTTATGTCTTCCCAGTGGTGGATGATAAGATCGAGATTGAGGTCAATCCCGCCGATCTGAGGACTGATACATTCCGCGCTTCCGGCGCCGGCGGACAGCATGTGAACAAGACCGAATCGGGCGTGCGCTTCACCCATATCCCGACCGGGATTGTGGTGGCTTCCACCCAGGATCGCAGCCAGCATCGCAACCGCGCCATCGCCATGGGCATGCTGAAGGCGCGCTTGTATGAATTGGAATTGAAAAAGCGCGAAGCCGTGACGGCCGCCACCGAGGCCGGCAAGACCGATATCGGCTGGGGCCACCAAATCCGCAGCTACGTGCTTCAGCCCTATCAGATGGTGAAGGATCTGCGCACCGGCGTTGAAAAGGGCAATCCGGCGGCGGTGCTGGATGGGGAATTGGATGAATTCCTCGCGGCTTCCTTGGCCTCTCGGGTAGGGGCGACGCGGAGTGAGGCCAGCGCCAACGCGCTATAGGGGCTTGAGCTTTCACGGCCGGCCCATTCTGGCTTAGAGCGTGTTGCGTTCACATGGGTTCACGCAACACGCTCTACATCGTTGTTTTTCGAGCATCTTCACACGTTCAGATGATTCCATCTGAACGTGATCTGCTCTAAAACCGTTCCGTGCTTGCCTTCCTTGCCCTTTGCCTGCCGATTTTCGCGGTGGTGGCCTTTGGTTTCGCCGCGGCGAAGCGCAAATGGATGCCGCCCACGGCGATGGAGGCGATTGGGCTTTTTAGCTTCAACGTCGCCTTGCCGGCCATGCTGTTCAAGCTGATGGCCGCGCAGCCTTTGCGCGAAAGCTTCGATCTAATTTATTTCAGTGGCTATCTGGGCGCCTGCCTTGCCATCTTCGCCGTGGTGATGCTGATCGGGCGGGTGGCGCGCGGCAATATCCGCATCGGTTCCGCCTTTGGCGCGGCTGCGGCCATGGGCAATGTCGGCTATCTGGCGCCACCGCTCATGCTGCCCATGTTGGGGCCGCGCATTGCGGGGCCGGTCGCCATGGCGATTGTGGCCGAAGTGGCGGTGATTATCGCGCTTGGGTCCATGCTGATGGCGCCCTCGGCGAAGGGTGAGGGTCTCAAGGCCGTGATGGCGGGCCTGCGCGGTTTGCTGCGCAATCCGGTGATCCTTTCCATTGCGCTGGGTGCGCTTTCTGCCGGGTTGGAATTACCCATCCCAGCGCCGATTGAACGCTTCCTGTCCTTTCTTGGTAATGCCGCCGGCCCCACCGCGCTGTTTGCGCTGGGAGGTACGCTGGCGCGGTTGAAGATTGGCGGGCAGCTTTTCGCGGTAGCTTTCGGCATTACGGCGGCGAAGCTGTTCATCTATCCCGCGCTGGTGTGGTTTGTGCTCGGAAGTTGGTTGGCACTTGATCCCTTCTGGGTGATTTGTGGCGTGCTGCTTGCCGCCATGCCCACCGCGACGAATGCCTATCTGCTTGCGCAACGCCAAGGCGTGGGGGCTGAGGAAGCGTCAGCCGCTGTGCTTTTCACCACCATCATCGCATCCATCGCCTTTCCGGCCACTGCCTGGCTGTTGGATGTGCCGGTGCCTTGAGTGGAGCCACGCTTGGCGGGCGCGCAGCTTGGTCATAGACTCCCGCCTTCTCACTGCAACGGAGACTTCCCCATTATGTCGAGTGCCGCTGAAAGCGCGCCAAGCTGGCATGGCATCGTCCGCCAGGCCCTGAAGGACAATAATGTCCGGCTGGTCACCTATGTGCCGGATAATGTGCTGCGCCCCCTGATTGAGGGCTGCCACGCCGATCCCTTCTTCACCACCTTCCCCGCCGCGCGCGAGGAAGAAGCCATCGGCATCGTCGCCGGCGCCACCATGGCCGGCATGCGCGGCATTGTCCTGATGCAGACATCGGGCTTCGCGACCCTGCCCAATGTTCTTGCCTCCCTTGTTGTGGCCAGCCAAATCCCGGTGCTAATGCTGGTGAGCGAACGCGGCACGCTGGGTGAATTCAATCCCGGCCAGGCGATTGTCTGCCGCACCATGCGCCCGATTCTGGACAGCATGGGGATTGAACACCACACGCTATCGCGCCTGGATGAAGCCGCTTTCATTGCGGATCGCACCATGCGCCAGGCCTTTGCCACGCGCTGGCCGGCTTGCCTTATTGTCTCGCCATTGATCTCAGGGGGGCGCAAGTGATGGAAGAACGTCGCAATACGCAGGTGATGAACCGTGCGGCGCTGACCAAGCGCGTGGTGGGCAAGCTGACGAAGCAGGAAGCCGTTATTGGCGGGATCGGCAATTCCAACTGGGATCTTTGGGGTTCCGGCCATCGCGCCGAGAATTTCTACATGCTGGGCAGCATGGGATTGGCCGCGCCGATTGCCATGGGGGTTGCCATCGCCCAGCCGGAACGGCGCGTTTTTGCGCTGGAAGGCGATGGGTCACTGCTGATGCAGCTTGGCTGCCTTTCCACCATTGCCGCGCAGGCGCCGAAGAATCTGATTGTGATCATTTGGGACAACGGGATTTATCAGATCACCGGCGGCCAGGGTACGCCGGCCGCGAAAGCGGGCACTGATCTGATTGCCATTGCGCGCGCTTCCGGCATTGCTTCCGCCCATTGGGCGGCGGATGAGGCAGAGTTCGACGCCTTGATTGACCGCGCCCTTGCCACGGATGGCCCGCATGTGATCGGCGCGCGGATTGATAATGAACCCGGCAAGACGCAAACGGACCGCGACCCGATCCGCTTCCGTGAGACTTTTATGCGCGGGATGGCGGCTAAACTGGGTTAGGACACACCGGCAGGCGTAGGGTGAGGTTGGGCCAGGCGGAGACGCTTGGCCCGTTTGGTGCGGGTTGGGGTTGAGGCGTTTTGTTGCTCACTGGTGGGTTAAAGGCCCTGGATTTCGTGAATCAGAATTTGCCCTTGCTGAAACCACGCAAGCCGACCGGTGCGTGGGCAAAAGCAAGGTCCATTGATGACAACGCGATCAGGCGCAAAATGCTTTAGTAGCGGCGCACCACCATTTGGGGAAAGAAACTGAACAAGGGACCCCCGTAAATTTTCGTCGCCTTTTGCGGATTTAGTCAGGAAAAAGGCTCCACTTGGATGCCACTCGACAAAACTGACAGGCTCAAACTCGCCAATAAATCCAGCCAAACGCGCGCCAGATGTCGCATCCCAAACCCGAATGGGTTCAGCTTCGCGTGGGGGGACCGTGGCACTCGAACCACTCGCCAAACGATCACCGGCTGGCGACCAAGCTAGAGATCGAACTCCACGAACATGAGCACGAAAGCTCATCCGCTCAGTGAGCGACGGAAGATCAAAGATCGCTATTTCGTCACGGAAGCCAAGTCTTGTCGCATTCGTTGCCACAGCAAGACGATTGTCCCGGCTTATACTCGGCAGTCCCCAATGTTGCCCTTCGCTGCGACCAAGTAGCCGTCCAGTCTTACAGTCAAATACAAAAGCAAAAGACCGATGAGTCGTATTACCCCTAATGCCGGTGGCCCAGAAAGATATAAAAACATAACGGCCATCAGGAGAGACCGTGAGCGACTGGGCGCTCCTTCGCTGCTGCAAAAATAGATCCTGCGGGCGTGCCAAGATGTCCGGCAGGAAAACAGGCAGCAAATCAGATTCACGCAGTAGCCTTCCGGTATCGGTTTCGAACACCGAAAACGCCGGGGGGTTTTCGCTACTACCTGGCGGTATATGCCTTGAAGTAATCAATTCACGGCCGCCTTCGGAAAACCCGAAAATCTTCTCTGCCCTGGTTTGCATAACTCGAAATCGCGTAAGCAGTTGCCATGAAGCCGTATCGAAAACATTCAGAAAAGTTCCATCGCCAGACTCTGCGACCAGCCGACTACCATCTGGGCTCCAGGCCATTGAGGAAACATGCCAAGCAAATGCATTTTCTTCCTTACGAAAATCAACGCTGGCAATTTGCTTCAGCCTTACCCTGCCGGGATATGTCGTACCGCGCGGGCTGGTCAGCGGATTGAGTAAATTCGAAGCGCCCGCCGGGCGAACCGCGCCCGCACTTGCCAGCGCCCCCACGCCAGCCAAACCAAATGCACGCCGGGTCAGGCTTACCATATCGCTCCCCCCTGCAAGGCTCTGCCCTGGCAGGAAGGCATCACCTCAACCCCAAGCGCGGGCGGGGACATAAACCTCGCCCGCCATCAGCCGTCGCGCGGTCCGCAGCGTACCGCCCGAAATCACTTCGCGCGATCCATCCGCCGCACGTCGCGTGGTGATCACCGCTTCCATGCTGCCGGTTGGGTGTTCCAGCACAATCGTCTCCCGATCCGCGCCGGTGATTTGTGCTACAGCTTCCGCCACCGTGCCGGGCAGCACGCAAGCACTCGCGATGCAAATCCCACCCGTCACCGCCATCGCCTCATGGCAAGCGAGCGGCGTGAAATAGCGCGCCGCGACACCGCCCTGATCACCCGCCGGTTCAGCAATAATCGCGAATTTCGGCATGACGCGGCCTTCCGCATCACCCATACCCATGGCGAGGCTCGCCTTGCGGCGAATGGCTTCAATCCGCGCCATGAATTCCTTATCCGAATCCAATTCCTTCGCGGTCTCACGCGCGGTTTTGCCTAAATCCCGCGCGCGCGCGATCACCACCGGCATGCAGACATCAAGGCAGGTGACTTCCACACCATCAATCACATCAATCGCGTTCCCGGTTGGCATCAGCTTGCCGGTGGCACCCCCCACCGCATCGGCGAAATTCAGTACAATGGGGGCAGCCGTGCCGGGCACGCCGGCAATCGCGGTATCGCCCTCATAATTCACGCGCTTGCCGGGTGTTTGCACCACGGCTTCAATCAACGCGCCGGTATTCACGGCGCGGATCATCACGCGGGTTTCGCCTTCTTCGGCTGCAACCAGCCCGCTTTCAATCGCGAAAGGCCCAACACCCGCCAGCATATTCCCGCAAGTCGGCCCCCAATCCACAAAGGCGCGATCCACAGAAACCTGCGCGAATAGATAATCCACCTGCTGCGCTTCACCGGTCGCCGCCCGGGATACGATGCAGACTTTGCTGGTGAGCGTGGTGGCGCCACCAATGCCATCAATCTGGCGCGCATCTGGTGAGCCCATGGCAGCCAGCAATACGCGGCCCATGGCATCGCGATCTTCCGGCAAATCTTCCCGTCGAAAGTAAGGGCCGCGGCTGGTGCCGCCACGCATCAGCGTGCAGGGAATGGCTTTCTGCATAGTTTTATCCGTCACCGTAAAGGCCAGGGAAGTTCAAAGAAATACTGCAATAGCCCCTGCGGGAAATCCAGGGTCAGCAATTTTGCCACCAAGATCAGGCCAATGGTCGCGATGGAGGTCAGGAACAAAGTCATCCGCCAGGTACAGCCCGCCGCATAGCGCAGGAAGGACAGGAAGAAGATCGTATTGGCCAACAGGAATCCAACCAAAGCGGAAAGCCCGACCAGCCCGATCACCCAACCAAGATGCGCCCAGAAGCTACCATCCTCGGGCTTCGCATTGGCTTCCGCATCGTGGAACAGCGAACCGCCAACGCGCCCGAAATTCAGCCGCAACACAACGGGCACGCTGATCAGCAGCATGGCGCCGGCAATCATCATGGGGAAGACCGCGCCCAGGAAGCTGTGGCGCATCGCATCAATGAAGACCGCGGCGAAAATCGCCACCGGGATCACGGCGAAAATTGCCTGAGGCTGGCGCCGGCCCGTATCGGTGCTGCCGCCATCTTCTTCAGTATCGGCCAGCCGGCGCTTGCGAATACCAAGCCAGGCAAACACCACGATCAGCGCGGCAATGATCATCACGCCAGGCCGTGTCAGGAAATCCCAGCCATAGAATTGCACCGCCTGATACAAATAGGTTTCCATCGGCAACGCCAGCACGAAACCCACCACGAAGGGCGGGCGCGGCCAGCCGAAGCGGCGCATCAGCAAGCCCAGCAAGCCCACGCCCAGCAGCAGCAGCAAATCCGCCAATTCGCGGTTATTGTTGAAGGCGCCGAAGCAGACCACCATCATCATGAAGGGCGCCAGCAGCCCAAAGCGCACCGTGGTCAGCCGCGCAATCAAGGGCGATGTCGCAAAGCACAACAACGTCCCCATGACATTGGCAATCGCGAGCGACCAGATGATCGCATAGGTCAAATCAAGCCGAGAGCCCACCATTGCCGGCCCGGCTTCAATGCCAAGCAGCGTCATGCCGCCCAGAAACACAGCCATGGACCCGGAAGAAGGAATGCCGAAAAACAGCGTCGGCACCAAAGCGCCGCCTTCGCGCGCATTATTGGAAGCCTCCACGGCAATCACGCCGCGCACATCACCCTTGCCGAATTGGCCGTTCTTTTCGGTCTGAATCGCGTGCCCATAAACAATCCAATCGGTCACGCTGCCGCCAAGCCCCGGAATGGCGCCCAGCACGGACCCAATCGAAGATGTGCGCAGCAACAGCCACCAATGGCGCATGATATCACGCACACCATCAATCCAACCGCGACCTAAATCCGCCGAGCGCGAAATCGTCCCACCACCGCGCGCCAGATCAATAATCTCCGGCAGCGCGAAAATCGCCAGCACCAGTACGGGCAGCGGCAGACCATCCGAAAGATAGATCAGCCCGAAATCCAAACGATATTCCGCCGTGGCCGGTGCTGTGCCCACCATGCCAAGCGCCAAACCCATGCCGCAAGCAATCAAGCCCTTGGCGAAGCTTTTGCCTGCCAGCACGCCCACCATGGAAAGCCCAAGCAGCGCCAGCATGAATAGTTCTGCGGTTCCGAGCGCCAGAATGAGGGGCCGCGCAATCAGTACCGCGCCAGTCAAAATCACCGCGCCAATCAAGCCCCCGATCATGGAAGCCAGGAAGGATGCCGATAGCGCGCGCGCGGCTTCTCCTCGTCGGGCCATGGGGAAGCCATCCAAGATCGTCGCCTGACTTGCCGATGATCCAGGTATGCCCATCAGGATGGAGCTGAAAGTATCCGCTGTTGCCGCGACCGCGACTAGGCCGACCAGCATGGCAAGGGCAGAAACCTGATCCAGCCCGTAAATGAAGGGCATCACCAACGAAAGCCCGGCTAGGCCACCAAGTGCCGGTAGCACGCCAATCGCGTAACCAATCAAAACGCCAAGCGCCATGTATCCCAAACGCTCAGGACTCGCGAGCGCGGTCAGCGCCATCAGCAGCGCGTCAAGCATGCGACCTTACTCCCTTTACCGCGCTGCCCTAAAGCTAATCAGCCGAGCCGATGGTTGAAGCGGCGCAGCAACCATTCCTTGATCCATTCGCGCGTCGCTTCACTAATCACGGTGCCGGCGGCATAGGCTTTCTCGGCTGCTTCGCCGACAACCTCATCATATTCGCCAATCACGGTACCGCGCTTTTCCTTGTATTCCGGATCGGCGAAAATACGCGTGAAGGCAGTGCGATACAGGTCCTGCATGGCGCGCGGTGTTTCGCGCGGCACCACCACAAATTTCTGCGCGGCAAAGCCCGCGACGAACAAAGTGCGATAGGCTTCCCAGGCCGGGCCGGACGGGTCCTGCCCCGTGGCGGCTTTCAGGAATTCGGGGAAGGTCGGCAAATCCGGAAAGTTCGGATCGCGCACAATATCGCCCGCAGCATTCAGGATACCGTAGGAGAATAGCGGCACGGCCTTGCCTTCACGCACCAGCGGCAAGACCTGGCTCGTATAGGCAGAGGATGTTTGATAATCGATCGGCGTTTCACCGCGTTCAAAGGCCAAGCGCCCCTGGCCGCGGCCCTGCATGCCAAAGACAATCTGCACATTCAGGTTCATCAGCTCAAACGCCAAGGCCGGGACCACATCCAGCGATGTCGGACCCTGGCTGCCGAATTTCAGCCCCTGCGCGGCTTGCAGCTTCGCCAGATCAGCCGGGCCACGCACACCCAATTCCGGGCGCACATACAAAACGCCGCCGGTTGGGCTCGCCATCAGCACGCTCCAGGCGCGGTAGTCATAACGCACGCGCGGATCGCCCATCAGATAGGGGAATTGCGTGGAACCGCTGGTGCCCAGGATGGTCAAGCCATCAGGCCGCGTGCGCTGCGCGAATTGATTGGCGCCATTGATGCTGCCGCCGCCGGTAACATTGCGGATCACGACTGTCGGGTTGCCAGGCATGTGCTTTTGCAACAGCGGCAGGTGAAACCGCGCCCAAACATCCGAACCGCCGCCCACCGCGAAGGGGATGATCCATTCAATGGTCTTGCCGGCCATATCCTGCGCGCGCGCAGCGCCTGTCGCGGCCAAGCCAAGGCCAAGCCCGCCAAGGGCACGGCGCGAGAGCGAAAAATTTGCAGCTTTGGTCATGAAACCCTCCCCGAATTGGTTTTCGGTTTCCATAAAGCAGAACCAGGGGTGATGGAACCAGCGAAATCGCACCCCGCATTTGCCGCTTTCAGAACGGCGCCCCGCCTGTTACGGAATGCCATGCCTGTCTCTCTACGTACCATTGCCCCGGCAGAGGCCGATATTCGGCTTGATCGCTGGTTTCATCGGCACTACCCGAACCTGACCCAAGGCGCGTTGCAGAAAATGCTGCGCACAGGGCAAATCCGCCTGGATGGCGCGCGGGTGGAAGCGAATGCGCGGCTCAAGCCCGGCCAGCAATTGCGCATCCCACCCTTGCCCGAAAACGCCGCCAAGCCGCTCAGCGCCCGCCCGGTGTCAGACCGGGATGCAGCCGCGCTTGAGCGCATGGTGATCTACCGCGATGCCTCCGTGATCGCGATTGACAAGCCCCAGGGCCTGCCGGTGCAGGGCGGGCCGGGGATTACGCGGCATGTGGATGGCATGCTGGATGCGCTCCGCTTTGGTTATGAAGAACGCCCGCGCCTGGTGCATCGGCTGGACAAGGACACATCCGGCGTTCTGGTCCTGGGGCGCACGGCAGCGGCGGCTTCCCGTTTGGCGGCAGCCTTTCGCGGGCGGGATGCAGAAAAAACCTATTGGGCCGTGGTGATTGGCCGCCCCCATCCGCTGGAAGGCCGCATTGACCTGCCGCTCGCCAAGCTTGGCGGGCAGCGCGGCGAACGCGTGGCCGGCGTGGCGGAAGGTGAGGGCACACGCGCTGTCACGCTGTATCGCGTGGTGGATTCCGCGCAGCGTCAGGCGGCGATGCTGGAATTGCGCCCGCTCACGGGCCGCACACATCAATTGCGCGTGCATTGCGCCGAGGCGCTAAAATGCCCGATCATGGGCGACGGCAAATATGGCGGCCAGACCGCGCATCTGGAAGGCTTCGGCAATACGCTCCATCTGCATGCGCGCGCCTTGCGCCTGCCGCATCCGGAAGGCGGTACGCTGGAACTTGCTGCCCCCTTGCCGGCGCATATGAAGGATACCTTCGCCATGCTCGGCTTTGATCGCCCGAAGACTCCGCCATGTCGGCATCTGCGCTGAAACCCGCCCGGCGCTGGCCACGCTATCTGGCGGGCGGGTTTGCGCTGCTGTTCCTGCTGCTGATCGGCGGTGTTTTCGCGCTGCGCGCTGCCCTAGAATCCGGCCGCTTCACGCCGCGCATCAAGGCCGAGATCGAAAACGCCACCGGCTATCGCGCCAGCATCGGCGGGCTTGGTCTGGCGCTTGGGCTGATCCCCAAGCTTGAATTGCGCGATGTGACGCTCAGCACACCGGGCGGCGCCACGCCGGGCCTGGTGGCGCCAAGGCTGGCTGCGAGTATTTCACTACGCTCTCTGCTTTCCGGCGGCATCGAAATCCCAAGCGTGGAGGCGGATGGGCTGCGGCTCAATCTGGACCCGGCGCTTTGGGCTTTGCCGGCCGCCGAAAGACCCACCCGGGACGCCACCGCGGCACCAGCGGCGCCAAGGCGCACGGCCAACATGCCGCAGATCGGGCTGGTCCGGCTGCGTGATGCGCATGTGATCCTGCCGGGCAGCAAGGGGCGGGATATCGAAATCCCTTCACTTTCCATACGAGATATCAGCGCCACCAGCGCAAGCGATCTGGCGGCGGAATGGCGCTTCCAGGGCATCACCTTCACCCTTGCCGGGAAGGCCGGGCCGCTATTTGGCGCTGCCCCCGGCACGCTGCCGCCGCTCGGTGCCATCACGCTCAAGGCCGGCGCGGGTGATCTTGGCTGGCTGCTGCCGGGCCTCAGGCTTGACGGGCTGGAATTGATCGCACCGCCAGACGGCGAGGCCAGGCTGACCGGTGCGCTGACCCGCGCCGGCAATACCGCGCGGCTTGAGGCGAATTTGGGCGAGATTGGCAAGCTGCTTTATGGCTTCACCGGGCCTTTGCCGATGGAAGCCCGGCTTACCTCAGCCGATGCCAGCATCACGCTGAAGGGCGCCGTGGCGCGCCCGCTGGAATTGGCCGGCGGACAATTCGACCTGACGGCGGATGTGCCGGATGCGGCGGGGCTTTCCGGCTTTCCTGCCCTGCCCCGCGGGCTGCGGGGCGCGGCGCGGCTTGAATGGCGCGATGCGCAGAATATCAGCCTGCCGCGCTTCCAGCTCAATAGCCCCGCGCTTTCGGCCAATGCCGCGCTTAATCTTACGCTGGCGGGGCGGCCCAATCTGACCGGGCGGATTGATGTCTCACGGCTTGATCTGGATGCCCTGACACAGCCGCCCACCGGAAGCGCAGCCCCGGCTGCGCCTGCGGCCCCGGCGGCCTCATCAGGTGATGGCCGGGTTATTCCGGATATCGCTTTCCCCGTCGCGTCGCTCATGGCGCTGGATGCTGAGCTGCGGCTTGCCTTCAGCGGCGTCACCTCTCGCTATATGCGTCAGGCGGCGGTGCAGACGAATCTCCGCCTCAGCAATGGCGCGCTGGCACTCGCGCCCTTCAACCTGACCATCCCGGCTGGGCGGGTTGCAGGGCAGATCAATGTGAATGCCGCCGCAAACCCAGCCCAATATAGCCTGAGGCTCCGTTCTGAAGGCGCGGGGCTTGAGCTTGCGGCGCTGAGTGGTGCGCTGGATGGGCTTGGCCTGCGCGGCCATGGCGAGATTGCCACTGATCTGCGCGGCGCCGGCGCCAGCACCCGCGCCATTGCCGCCAGCCTGGATGGCACATTCGGCATTGCTTTGGTGAATGGCCGGCTGGAACAGGGCACCGCCATGGATGCGCTTGGCGCCATGCTCGCGCTGCTATCGCCCAATTCGCAACGGCTTGGGGCGGTAGACCTCCGCTGCCTGGCCTTTGCCTTTGGCGCGCAGCAAGGTGTGGCACAAAGCAGCGCGTTTTTCATGGATAGTGCCATTGGCCAGATCAACGGTCAGGTCAGCATCAATCTGCGCGATGAAAGCCTCGGCGGGCGGCTCAATTCCAATCTGCGCGTCTTTGGCCTTGCCGTGCGGGCACCGTTCAATCTTGGAGGCACGCTGGCGGCGCCGCGCATTGGCGTGGCGCCAGGAGCCGCGCTTGGCCAGAACGCGGCGGGGTTGCTGGCCGATACCTTGACCGGGCGTATCGCGACAGACCCGATCGGCAATCTGCTGGGCGGCAGCGACCGAAACGCGGCAGCGGATTGCGCCGAGCCGCTGCGCCTGGCGCGTTTTGGCGCGGAGGGTGCCGCACCAACGCAGCGCGCGGCGCCCGAGGCTGCAACGGGCGGACCAAGTCAGGCCATGCCAAGCATGCCAGCGCCCGTGCAGGATGTGCTGCGTGGCCTTGGGGGTCTTTTTGGGGGAGGGCGGCGGTAAGCCTACCGCTTACCCCTCAACACCGCTCACCCCTCCACATCATCAAGCGACAGGCCAAGCGCTTCCAGCCCTTCTTCCAGCATATCGCCGAGCATTTCGATGCCCAGCAAATAGGTCGCCGGGTCGCGTATATTGCGTTCGCGCGCCAGGTTACGTGCTTCTTCCCATTCATCAGCCCCATAATCGCCGCGCCCAATCCAGGCGAGGGCGATTAGCGATGCCTGTTCATCCTCATTCAATTCACTGATGAAGGCGCGCAGCGCATCCTCATCCATGTTTTCATCATCTTCGGCATCGAGGCCTTCTTCATCCTCATCCGCGCGGGAGATTGCGCCGCTTTCCTCACCTTCCTGAACGGCACGCGCCGCATCCACAATCGCGGCCACCGATTCCAGGCTGATGCCCAGTTCGAATTCCTCATCCTCATCATCGCGTGCGGCCATGGCGTTTCTCCTGCCTGAATGAGCGCACTCAAGCACAGTGTCGCGGGGCTTTGCCAGCCCCGATTAGGTTGCAAATGCGTGTCAATGAAGGGCGGTTTTCAGCGCCGCGAAAGGTCAACCAGCCCCGCGAAACCTTCTTCCGTGCCAAAGGCCAGATGCGCGCCGGAATCGCTCCAGGCGAGCACCGAGATCGCGCCGCGCCCAGGCGCCGCAACGGGCATAATGCGCCCGCTCGCGACCTCAGCGATCAGCACCAGCCCGTCATTGAAGCCGGCCGCCACCACTTCCTGCTGCGGATGGCAGGCAACGGCCGAGCACAGCGCCTGATCACCGCCGGCCAATTCTGTCGGCGCCTTGCCCATGGGACCGCCGCCGAAAAACGGCCAAAGCACCACGCAATCCGCGCCCGAGGTCGCAAGCCACCGCCCCTTGGCAGTGAAAGATAGCGACTTGGTCTTCGAAGGATACCCCGCCATGCGCATATGCTGCCCATCGGCCAAGCGCCAACCATGCAAAGTATTTTCCTGCATGGAGGTGACCACATGCGTCCCATCCGGGCTGAAAATAATGCCCGTATGGCTGCCCTTCCATTCGAGCGATCGCGGCTTGTCATCCTTCGCCGCCACAAACCAGAGTGACGCACCATTGTAATGGCTGGCCGCGATGCGCTTGCCCTTAGCGTCCAAGGCAATGCCCGTGACCGATGTTGGGTGCGCGAGTGATTTCAGCGCGGCCCCCGCGCCATCCAGCAAATGCACAGCCTTGCCCACAACCGCCGCGCGCAAGCCGCTTTCATGGGCCGCGACATGTTCCACCCAACGGCTGCCGTAACGCGCCAATTCGGTGAGCGTGCCATCCGCGCCAAGGCGCATCAGCCGCCCATCATCGCCGCCGGAAATCACGCCATCCTTGCCGTCGGCACAAAGGGACAGCACCGCACCCTGATGCGCTTCATGCCGCGCCCAGGCATCGCCTGGCTTGGCAAGCACCGCCTGATGCAACACGCCATCGCTGGTGCCGAAGCTGCATGTCCGGCCTTCATGGCCAAAGGCAATGCCCGCAACCCAGGCGCCAAGGTTTTGCGAAACGCCCCGGCTATCCAGCAGATAATCCGCGCCGCTCATGCTTCGGGTGGGCTCCAACGCGCGATTTCGGCATTGATCTTCGCCTCATCCTCACCGGCCTGGCAGGCTTCAAAACCACGGCGCAGCCAGGGGCGGTTCAGATCGCGCCCGATGAAAACCAGTTTTGAGCGCCGGGGATCGCCTTCCTTCCAGGGGCCGATGAAATCACCATCGGCAATCATATGCACCGCCTGGAAGGCGAAGCGGCGATCATCGCCCTCATAGGCCAAAATGCCTTTGGTGCGCAGCAAATCCTGCCCCTTGCTGGACAGCACCTGCGTGATCCAGGCGTTGAAACGCTCAGGGTCAATTGGGCGATCCACTTCGAAGGAAACGCTGTTCACTTCTGAATCATGTTCGTGATCATCCTCGCCCGAGAGGAATTCCGGCTCCCGTTCCAGAATGCGTTCCAGGTTGAAGGCGTCGCGCCCGATCACGGCGCTGATCGGCACATCGGATTTCGTGGCGCGGCGAATTTCGGCATAGGGGTTGATGGCGCGGATGCGCTTTTCCACCTCGGCCGCTTCAGCCTCGCTCACCAGATCCATCTTGTTCAGGACAATGATATCGGCGAAGGCGATTTGTTCCTGCGCTTCGGTGGAATCTGCCAACCGCGCCGGCAAATGCTTGGCATCCACCACCGTCACAATGGCATCCAACTTCGTCGCGCGCTTCACATCATCATCAACAAAGAAGGTCTGCGCCACCGGGGCAGGGTCCGCGAGGCCCGTGGTTTCCACGATAATGCCATCAAACTTATCGCGCCGCTTCATCAGCCCGGCCAGGATGCGGATCAAATCACCGCGCACCGTGCAGCAGATGCAGCCATTGTTCATTTCAAACACTTCTTCATCGGCATCCACGACCAGGTCGTTATCCACGCCCAATTCGCCGAATTCATTGATCACGACCGCGAATTTCTGGCCGTGATTTTCGGTCAGGATACGGTTCAGCAGCGTGGTTTTGCCGGCACCAAGATAGCCGGTCAGCACAGTCACGGGCACGGGGGCGCGGGTGGTGTCGCTCACGTGGGTTTCTCCATCAGCAAGGTTTGAGACCCTATATGGGGCGAAGCCGGGCAGAGGTCACCCCGCCCAGTTTTGCTTCAAGCAGCTTCCGCCGTAATCGCGTCAGCCAGGGTATTGATCAGCCTGTCCACATGCGGCTTTTCGCAAATCAGCGGCGGCGACATGGCGATGATATCGGCCGTCACACGGATCAGCACGCCCTCATCAAAGCAGCGGCGGAAAACATCCAGCGCGCGTTGCGTGGGCTTGCCCGGGCGTGGCGCCAATTCCACCGCGCCAATCAGCCCGACATCGCGGATATCAATCACGTTCGGCAGGCCCTTCAGCGAATGCACCGCATCTTGCCAATAAGGCTCCAAGGCGCGGGCGCGGCCTGGCAAATCCTCAGCGCGGTGCAGTTCCAGCGTCGCAATGGCAGCGGCGGCGGCCAAAGGATGGCCGGAATAGGTATAGCCGTGGAAGAATTCGATGCCAGCGCCCGTGCCAGTCACAATGGCATCATAGATGTCATTCCTGACCGCAACCGCCCCCATGGGCACGGCGGCATTGGTCAGCCCCTTGGCCATGGTCATGATATCGGGCGTCACACCCAGGCGTTCCGCGCCGAAATTGGCGCCAAGCCGGCCAAAGCCCGTGATCACCTCATCAAAAATCAGCAGAATGCCATGCTTGGTGCAGATATCGCGGAGCCGCTTGAGGTAGCCCACGGGCGGCACCAGCACGCCGGTTGACCCCGCCACGGGTTCGACCATGGCGGCGGCGATGGTCTCGGCACCATGCAAGGCCACCAGGTTTTCCAGCACATCGGCCAATTCGGCGCCATGCGTCGGTTCACCCCGGCAATAGCTGTTTTTCGCCGGCAAATGCGTATGCGGCAGATGGTCCACATAAGGCAGCAGCGCGCCGAATTGCTTGCGATTGGGCCCAATGCCGCCCACCGACATGCCGCCAAACCCCACGCCATGATAGCCGCGTTCGCGCCCGATCAACCGCACGCGGGAGCTTTCACCCCGCGCCTTATGATAGGCGAGTGCGATTTTCAGCGCCGTATCGGCGGCTTCGCTGCCGGAATTAGTGAAGAAAACCCGGTCCAGCCCATCGGGTGTCATATCCGCAACCCGTGCCGCGGCTTCAAAGGCGATGGGGTGGCCAAGCTGGAAGGCGGGCGCGAAATCCATGATCGCGGCCTGCTTTTGGATGGCCTCCACAATCTCCCGCCGGCCGTGCCCGGCATTGCAGCACCAAAGGCCAGAGGTACCGTCCAGAATCTCCCGCCCTTCCGGGGTGTAGTAATGCATGCCCTCAGCGCGGGCGAGCATGCGCGGGCGATCCTTGAAATACTTATTGTCCGAATAGGGCATCCAGAACGCGTCCAGATTATTCGGGCGCGGCACATTGATCTCGTTCATCGGGGGTTCTCCGGTATTCACCTCAATAAACCCCCGCAAGCGCGCGGGGGCAAGCCGTAGGTTATTTAGCTTTGGCGCAATTCGGGGAAATCCTCCTCCCGATACTCGCCGGCTGACCTGGTGCCGGCGGCGAAGCGCTTTTCTTCCAACTGGCGGAGTTCCACCCGCCTGATCTTGCCGGATATGGTTTTCGGCAATTCATGCACTTCAAGGCGCCGCACGCGCTTGAAGGCGGAAAGCCGCCCGCGCAGATGCTGGAAGATCGCCAGCATGGTGGCCGGGTTGGCCGCTGCCCCGGGGGCCAGCGCAATAAAGGCCTTGGGCACCGCCATGCGCATGGCATCCGGCGCGGGCACTACAGCGGCTTCCGCCACTGCCTCATGCTCAATCAGCACGCTTTCAAGCTCAAAGGGCGAAATCCGGTAGTCGGAGGCTTTGAAGACATCATCCGCCCGCCCGACATAGGTCAGGTAGCCATCCTGATCCCGATTGGCGACATCGCCGGTGCGATAGAAAGCCTCGCCCGCCGGCAGAGTGCTGCCATCATCCGCCTGGTAGCCCATCATCAGCCCGGTCGGCGCGGGGTTGAGGGCGATGCAGACCTCCCCTTCCTCAGCCGGCTTGTCATCGGGGTCGAGCAGCACAATCCGGTAGCCCGGCAGCGGCTTGCCCATGGAGCCTTCCTTCAACGCCATCCCCGGCGGATTGCCGATTTGTGCCGTGGTTTCCGTCTGGCCGAAGAAGTCGCGGATGGTGAGGCCCCAGGCATCGCGCACCTGTTCGATGATTTCGGGATTGAGCGGTTCCCCGGCACCCGCCACTTCGCGCAATGAAGTGCGGATCGCCTTCATGTCTTCCTGGACAAACATGCGCCAGACGGTGGGCGGGGCGCAGAGTGTCGTCACGCCATTCGCCGCAATCGCTTCCAGCATGCCGCGCGCATTGAAGCGCGGCTGATTGGCGATGAACACCGCCGCCCCCGCAATCCAGGGCGCGAAAAGGCAGGACCAGGCATGTTTCGCCCAGCCAGGTGATGAGATGTTCAAATGCAGATCGCCCGGCTGCAAGCCGAGTGCGAACATGGTGGAAAGATGCCCCACCGGATAGGATTGATGGCTATGCAGAACCAGCTTCGGCTTGGCCGTGGTGCCTGACGTGAAATAAAGCAGCATCGGATCGCGGGCCTTGGTCGGCCCATCGGGCGTGAAGCTGGCCGCGCCCTGATGCAGGCTTTCATAGGCAATCCAGCCCGCCGGCGCGGCACCAATCGCGATGCGCGTCACACCCGCTGCCAGCCCCTCGAATTTCGGCGCATCGGCGGCATTGGCGACCACGAAGCGCGCCCGGCCTCGGGTAAAGCGGTCCTTCAAATCATCGCCGGCGAGTAGCGTGGTCGCTGGGATCACCACGGCGCCGAGCTTCATCGCCGCCAGCATCACCTCCCACAGTGGCACAACATTGCCGAGCATGAGCAGGATGCGATCGCCACGCTTCACGCCAAGTGAGCGGAGCCCATTGGCCACGCGGTTGGAAGCTGCCGAAAGCTCGGCAAAACTGCGCTCCGCCGCGCCATCACCAACGATGCGGAGTGCGGGGCGGGCGCCATGCGCACCGGCGGCCAATTCCGCGTCAAACCAATCGAGCGCCCAGTTGAAATGATCAAGCTCCGGCCAGCGGAAATCGCGATAAGCCGTGGTGTAATCGCCACGCTGCGCCAACAGGAAATCCCGCGCGGCTTTGAAGGCTGAATGGCTCATGCGCTTACCCTCCCCTGCCGCGCGGCTGGGCGCGGCGGTTTCTTGTTTTCAGGCAAAGGCTAAACCGGCGTCGCGCGGGGCGGCAAGTTGCGCATCATTCCACCTTGATCCCTGTTGCCGCCACCACGCGCTGCCATTGCGGGACATCGGACTCCAGCAGCGCAGCCAATTCAGCGGGGCCGGTCAGCAAAGGCGTGGTACCGGCGGCGGCGAAGCGCGTGCGCACATCGGGTAGATCACGAATGCTGCCAAGGGTCTCGGCCATGCGGGCGATGATGGCAGGCGGGGTCGCGCGCGGCGCGGCGATCGCATACCAATTCAGCGCGACATAGCCGGGCACGATTTCGTTGATGGCAGGTATGTCTGGCAGTGCCGGCAAGCGCCGCGGCCCCGCCACGCCCAATAGCCGCGCGCGGCCGCCCTGCACATGCGGCAGGGTTTCCACCGTGCTCGCGAAAACCATGTCTATTTCGCCGGCGTAAAGCGCCGTCATGGCCGGCGCCGCGCCGCGATAAGACACATGGGTCAAATCCAGATTGGCGGCGAGCGCGAAAAGCGCGCCCGACAGGTGGTTGGAGGACCCAACCCCGCCGCTGCCATAGGTCAGCCGCCCCGGGTCAGCCCGTGCCGCGTTCACCACATCCTGCACGCATTGATAGGGCGACGCCGCGCGCACCACCATGGCGGTTGGGATATCCGCCACCAGACTTACGGGTGCCAAAGCTATGCGCGGATCAAGCCCTCGATTGGGGTAAAGCGCCGGCACGCTGGCAAGCGACGCACTCGTCAGCACAAAGGCGGTGCCATCAGGCGGCGATTGCACCACGGTATGAATGCCGATGCTGCCGCCAGCACCTGGGCGGTTTTCAATGATGAAGGGCTGGCCCAGCTTTTCCTTCAAATGCTCGGCCAGCAAGCGCCCCACCAGATCAATCGGCCCGCCCGCGCCAAAGGGGATGATGATCCGCACCGGCCGATCCGGCCAGGCAGGCTGCGCGGTGGCGCGTGTGATGAATGGCAGGGCAAACGCGGAACCCAGCAGCACCCGGCGCGAGGCTTTATTCATGGCGGTTCTTCCTCCGCCCCCATTAAAGGCGGAACAGATGCGCTTGGGAATACGGGCGCCCGATCAGGCGCGCGGCAGATGCGCCGGAATGCGCATGCCTAGGGAAAGCGGCACCGGCCAGACTTCCTCCACCGCGCGTAGCCGCCGAAAGCCTGCCGCCAGATAACCCGGCAGTGCGCGCGGGTGATCCGCATTGCAGGTATTCACGGTCACGGTCGGCAGGCCGATATACCAGGCAGCATCCACCGCATGGCGCAGAAAGGCGGCACCCAGCCCAGTGCCAATAGCCCAGGGCATCAGCCCGAAATAGGAAAGGTTCACCGTCTGCCCGCTGCGATGGTCCAGCTCATAAAACCCGTTTGGTTCGCCATCACGCATCAGCACATGCACGCTGACCGAAGGATGGCCGAGCAAACTCGCCAGTTCCGCATCGGAGGCAATGCGCCGCATCCACCAGAGCCATGGCGAACCCACCGTATCATACAGGTAGCGATAGAAGGGCACAGAGCAATGCCGCACCCGTTCCACCCGAACATCACCGGGCAAAGGCGGGGCTGCGCTGGCAGGCGGCGCATCCATGCGCAGGAATGTCACCTGCACCTTCAAGCGCTCTACGGGTTCGGCTGACACCATGGAAAGTGTCACTAGCGCAGAATGCACGCCGATGGAAACGGCTGGTGGCCCATAAAAAAACACGCGCCCCGGAAGGGGCGCGTGCCTTTGCTCACAGCGCTTCAGAAGCGATCAGTGCTCAACGTCAGCCCAGATCTTGCGCTTCACCGCATAGGTCAGCCCGGCAAGGATCGTCAGGAAGATGATGATCTTCACCCCCAAGGCGCGGCGCTGTTCAAGTTCCGGCTCCGCGGCCCATTGCAGGAAGGTGCTGACATCATGCGCCATCTGTTCAACA
>CALRPR020000019.1:0-50164 GCA_943370125.1 Allobosea thiooxidans
AGAACGCCTTCTTGTGCCATGCTCTCAACGAGGCGCTCCGCCTCGGAGCGTGGCATTGGCAACCAGACATGAAAACTCTTGCCGCAAGGTTCCGCCATCCACCTGGACAGGTAACTCCGTGCAATGGCCAAGCGCCGTACCGCCTCTGCCCCGATTGAAGACAGCATGCTCTCGGCCGTACCATCGTAAAGCCATTGTTCTACAACGGCGCAGGAAAGAGCCGACACGGAAAGTCCGGTTGCATGCAGTGTAAACAGGGCTTTCTGCACAAGCTGCGACGGAACCAACAACATCCCAATTCGCAAACCAGGGCAGAGGCACTTGGAAAGTGACGTTACGTAAAGCGTCCTTTCTGGCGCAAGCTTCACCAAAGACGGCAATTGCGCATTCTTCAGCAATCCATAAACATCATCTTCAATAATGAGAATATTGTATTGCTCACAAATCTTGACGATCTCTTGTCGCCGCATCAGCCCCATTGTCGCTCCGGTCGGGTTATGCAGCGTCGGTGTCAGATAAAGAACAAATGGCGTTTCTTTGGTTTCGGCAAGAATTGCGTCCAATGCAGTCGGCATCATGCCTTCATTGTCGGTGGGGACACCCATCAGACTATAGTTGCTGACCTGCGCAAGCGTTAATGCTCCCGGATAGGTCAAGCGCTCGGTGAGGATAACACCGCCTGGGCAGCTTGATGTTGCAAAGGCAACAGCCAAAGCCTGTTGAGCACCGCTGGTGAGCAGAAGCTGGTCAGGATTTGCATTGATACCAATACTGCTAAGCCAGCCAGCCAAAAGTATACGATGCCTTTCATGCCCGGCAGGCGGCGGGTAATTAAGAAAATAGAACGACTCAACTTTTCGCGCCGCCATTGTAAGTGTGGTTGAAAGCACGCGCTCATTTAGCATGGCCGGGGGCGCATTGACCGACAGATCAATCACAGGCCCTTGCGGTCGCCTGCGGCCAATGACAAAGGTGCCGCTGCCCTTACTGCTCTCAATCAGTCCGCGTCGTTGCAGCACGCGATAGGCTTTTGTCACCGTACCAACGCTAATCTTTAACTTCCATGCCACATCGCGTTGAGCAGGAAGCCTGGCGCCATCGTCAAGTTGGTTGCTGAGAATGTCGGCCGCAAGCGCCTCAATCAAGCGCTCCGAGGCAGGCCCATCCACATCCTCAAGTCGGGGCTTCCAGGGCGAGACAATACGCATGAGGCTATGTCACCTAAAAACTGTCCAAGACATATTTTCTGTAGCTTGCTTCACAAGTTCGAAAAAGTGTCATGAGACATTTTTTTGTTGGTTGGAAAGCATGGCAACTCGCTAGGCTGGCCATCAAGTAGCTGGCGCCGGTTCACGAGCCCGATCATCCATGCCTGCGCTGAGGTGCTACCCCGCGTATTAAATCCGCCCCGGTTAGAGAACCGGGTATACGTTATCAGGAGCACCCGATGCCGAGCCTTGACCAATTGTTCATCGCGTACCTGGCCTACTTCATTGGCACCGCTACTCCGGGACCGGGGAACCTCTCGATCATGGCGACATCGCTGGATCAGGGCCGTCCGGCAGGAATGGCACTGGCGTGCGGTATTGTTACTGGCGGACAATGCTGGGGCATCAGCGCGGCCATCGGGCTTGGGGCGGTGATGTTGCTGTGGCCTTCGACATTTTTTATCCTGCGCATCGTCGGTGGCGGCTATCTGCTTTGGCTGGCTTTTCGTGCCGCGCGGCTAGCTGTGGCGGGTATTGCGACACGCCTCCCAACTTCTAGCAATCGCTTCCGTAGTACATCACTTTGGCCGCATTATCTTCGTGGTTTTGGTATCCAGATCACCAATCCTAAGGCGATCCTCGTATGGATGACGACGATTACTCTGGGATTGTCTGGCAATGACGCACCCTGGGCAGGCTTTATCGTCGTTGCAGGGTGCCTGATTATCGGGTTGCTCGTCTTTTCCACCTATGCGTTGGTATTTTCAAGCACGCGCGTGGTGGAGGTTTATGGGCGTATTCATCGGTGGGTGAACGGTGGCATGGCAGTTTTTTTTGCTTCAGCCGGGATGGCCCTGATGCTTGGGCTGTAAGTAATTTTCTACGCATCGTGGACGCATTTTTCGAGTCGCCAAGTGTGCCACTTGGCTTGAAAATGCTCAGGTGTCTGGTCGCATTTTTCGAGTCGCCAAGTGTACCACTTGGCTTGAAAATGCTCCTAGCCATCAATCCTCCGGCAGCGTCTTCTCACCCTCACCCAGGCTGCGCTGCATCGTCACCACATCCACCCAGCGGCCGAATTTCATGCCCACCGCGCGCATGGTGCCAATATGGCGAAAGCCCAAGGAGACATGCAGGCCGATGGAGCCGACATTTTCCGAATCGCCAATCACCGCCAGCATTTGGCGAAAACCGGCCGCCTCAGCTCGCGCGATCAATTCAGCCACCAGCGCCTTGCCCACCCCCTGGCCGCGCACATCATCGCGGACATAGATCGAATTCTCGACCGTGAAGCGATAGGCTGAACGCTCCCGGAAGGCGCCGTAATAGGCATAGGCGCTGACCTGCCCGGCCTCATCCTCGGCCACCAGCCAGGCATTGCCTGGCCCAGCCAGCACTTTTTTCATGCGCGTGGCCATATCGGCCTCATCGGGTGGCACTTCTTCAAAGGTGCCGGCGCCATGCAGCACGTGATGCGCATAAATCGCGGTGATGGCGGGCAGATCGGCCGGGGCCGCTTCACGAATCAGCATGGCTCAGCCCCCAATGCCGAGGGACGCTGCCAGCGCCTCAGCCGCCGCCAGCACCGCACGGTCGCGCCCGGGGGCGCCGACCAGCGAAAGCCCAACCGGCGCGCCATCCACCTTGCCGGCGGGAATGCTCACTTCCGGCAGGCCGCAGAAGCCGGCGATGGCCGTGACCCCCATGGTGCGTTCGCGCACCTTGTTCTGTTCCGCGAGGGATGAAGCCAAAAGCGGCGCCGGTGCGGGGGAAGTTGGGTAGATCATCAACGCGCCACCGCCCAGCAGCGCATGAAAGCGCGCCTGCGCCACGCGGCGGAAGGCGCGGCCGGCGGCGGATTTCGCCGGGTCCATGGCGGCGGCGGTATCGAAACGCTCCTTCACGCCGGGGCCGAATTTCGGATTGGTGGCGGCGATCCAGGGGCCAAGCGCCGTCCAAGCCTGTTCGGCCTGGGCGCAACGGAAATGTTCGTAGAAGGCATCAAGGCCTTCGGGCGCCACATGCGTGACCAGCGCAGGGCCAAAAAGCGCTTCGGCTGCCTTCAAAGCGGGCGTCAGCGCGGCCACGGTTGCAGGTTCCGCATTGGCCCAGGCTTCAGCGACCGAAATCAGCGGTCCAACCGCGCCCGATTCGCCCGGCGGCAACAGCACATCGCCAACCCGGCGCATCATGGCCGCACTTTGGGCAAACCAGCCCGGCGTATCGTAATCCGGGCCCAGAGGGCAGGCGCCGGTCAGGCTGATGGCGCCCCAACTCGGCCGAATGCCGAAAACGCCACAGTAGGAAGCGGGGATGCGCACAGAACCGCCCGTATCCGAACCCATGGCGAAATCCACCAAGCCCGCCGCAGCGGCGGCAGCAGAACCGCAAGAAGACCCGCCCGGAAAGCGATCCCGCGCGGCGGGGTTTTTCGGCGTGCCCTGCCAGACATTCTCGCCGGTCAGGCCATAGGCCAATTCAACGGTTTTGGTCTTGCCGGTAAGCGAGGCTCCCGCCTGCAAAAGCTGCGTAATTACCACCGCGTCACGGATGGCCGGCGCATGCGTCGCTGCCCAATCGGGATTGCCATAGCCGGTGACAGTGCCGGCCACATCAAACAAATCCTTGGCGGCGAAACTCAGCCCCGCCAGCGGGCCGGAAGCAGCACCAGCGCGCCTGGTGCGCTCACCCGGAATGAAGGCGCCAACGCTGTCTTCGGTCATGCCAAGCTCCCCTTGCAAAACATCCGCTGCAAACTGCGACGGGGGCATGGCAGAGGCAAGGGCAAAAAAATCGGGACACGGGGGCAGGCCGGTCCCGACACATTAGTCTTGAGAACTGGCCACCTGGCCCCACCTGGAACATTTCCGTTTCGCTTGCGCTCAACCGAAATGCTCCAGACCTTAGTTTGGTCGCATTTTCCGAGTCGCCAATCGCAATCGATTGGCTTGAAAATGCTCCGGCGGAGTCCGGCGCCTTATTGATCAGGTAAGGTCGAGCAAAGCCGCCTTCACGGTCAGCGCCGCAATCCCAGCAGCCACAAAGGCCGCGGGTTCGCCAAAGCGCTTCGCCACGAAATAGGCCATGCCAGCAAAAATCAGCGCCCAGCAGCCAATTTCGCCAAGGCTTGGGGTGATGTTCATGATTAAACCTCCGACAAACTTGCGGAAGCCTAACACTCAAGTCATGAAAGTCCAGTCATTTCTAGGCCACGCCGCGGCATCACCCGTCCTGGCCTCGAAAGCTGGCGAGCGACTGGCGCGGGCGGCCATCCGGGCCGAAATTCGCAGCGTCCAGCCAGCCAGCGATGGCATCGCGCTGGGCTGGCCATTCTTCGGCGATGATGGAAAACCAAGCCGTATCGCGCCGCCTGCCCTTCACCACCAAATGCGCGCGATGCGTGCCTTCATAAATAAAGCCAAGCCGGGCCGCCGCGCGGCGTGAAGGCATATTCAGCGCATTGCATTTCCACACCAGCCGCCGATAGCCCAGATCATCCATGGCATGGCGCATCAGCAGAAACATGGCTTCCGTGGCCGCGCGCGTGCGCTGCATGCGCGGCGAGAACCAGATATTACCAATCTCGATATCCGCGTGGGCGGGGGCAATCTGCATCAGCGTCAGCCAGCCATCCACCGTGCCGGTCCGATGCGGGCGGATGGCCCAGGCGATCGGGTCATGCGTGGCGGCAAAGCCCGCGACATGGGCGCGCATGGCCGCCGCATCGCGAAACGGCCCATAGCCCATATAGGCCCAGCCTTCGCCACTAGTGTCGCGTTCCGCGGCGCGCCACAAATCCTCCGCATGACGGATATGGAGCGGTTCTAGATCAACCGATTGCCCCTTATGCGGAATGCGCGCCGGCAGGGGGCGGGGTGTGGCATCCACCAACGGGCCAAGCGGTGGTTCGGTGGCGGGGTCCCAGGGGACGCCTTCGGGCAGGTTTTCCATAACCCCACATGAAACGGACCGGAAGCGCGATGCAAGCCATGATTGCCGGTTGCGCGCCGCGCCGCGTCGCCGCAAAACTGCATTCATGAATACGGCCCCCTCCCCCGCCCCCGCCATCCCCGCCGCCTATTTCGGGGAGCGTGTGACGCATGTGCATCATTGGACGGATCGGCTGTTTTCCTTCCGTTGCACACGCGACACAGCGCTCCGCTTCCGCGCCGGCGAATTCGCCATGATTGGCCTGATGGTGGAAGGCAAGCCGCTGGTGCGCGCCTATTCCATGGCAAGCCCGACTTGGGATGAGGAATTGGAATTCCTGTCCATCAAGGTGCAGAACGGGCCTCTCACATCGCGCCTGCAACACATCAAGCCCGGCGATACGGTGCTGATTGGCCGCAAACCCACCGGCACGCTGGTCACGGATAATTTGCTGCCAGGCCGCAGCCTGTGGATGCTGGCGACCGGCACGGGCCTTGCCCCCTTCCTTAGTATGACGCGTGAGCCCGATGTCTATGAACGCTACGGCACCGTCGTGGTCGCCCATACCGTCCGCCAAGTGGCCGAGCTTGCCTATCGGGAGATGTTCGAACGCGAATTGGCGCAGCATGAATTCCTGGGCGAGATCATCGCCGGCAAGCTCCGCTACTATCCATCCGTAACGCGCGAGGCTTTCCCGACCCAGGGGCGCATCACGGATCTGATCGAATCAGGGCGCATTTTCACTGATCTTGCCCTGCCAGCGCTGGACCCCGCCCATGACCGCGTGATGCTTTGCGGGTCTGAGGCGATGAACCGCGATTGCAAGGCCATGCTGGAAGCCCGCGGCTTTGTGGAAGGCTCCAACAACGCCCCCGGCAGCTATGTGGTCGAAAAAGCCTTTGTGACGAAATAGGCCAGGGCGCTTCCCTGGTGCGATAAAAAAGCATTGCGTCATCCGCCTGTCATCCATATGTCACGTCCCGTGAAAACCCGCCCCAGCCTGCCGGGGGGCACCACAAAGGGAGAAACAAATGACCGGTTCAACCACCGAAGCGCCCGCGCGGCGCGGTTTTCTGAAGGCGGCTGTCGCCACTGGGGCGGGCGTTGCCGTCCTCGCCACCCCCAATGTCAGCCGTGCGCAGACCACAACTCTGCGCTTCCAGTCCACCTGGCCGCAGCGCGATGTTTTCCATGAATTCGCCGGCGATTTCACCCGTCGCGTGAATGACATGGCGGGCGGGCGGCTCCGCCTTGAATTGCTCGCCGCCGGCGCCGTGGTTGGTGCCTTCCAGCTGCTGGATGCGGTCAGCGCCGGGACGCTTGATGGCGGCCATGGCGTGCCGGCCTATTGGTTCGGCAAGAACAAGGCGTTCTCGCTGTTCGGCACCTCCCCGCCCTGGTTTGGCGATGCCAATCAGCTGCTCGGCTGGTATCATTATGGCGGTGGCGAAGCGCTCTATAATGAACTTCTCAATGAACATGTGAAGGTCAATGTCGTGTCCTTCATGACCGGCCCGATGCCGACCCAGCCGCTCGGCTGGTTCAAAAACCCGATCGAGCGTCCGGAGCAGATCCGCGGCCTGAAGTATCGCACTGTGGGCCTTGCGGCTGATTTGTTCGCGGAACTCGGCGCGGCGGTGGTCTCGCTCCCCGGCGGTGAAATCGTGCCCGCGCTGGAACGCGGCGTGATTGACGGGGCGGAATTCAACAACCCGTCGTCAGATCGCGTGCTTGGCTTCCCGGATGTGGCGAAGGTCTACATGATCCAGTCCTTCCATCAGCGCACGGAAAGCTTCGAAGTGCTGTTCAATAAGGCGAAGTTTGCCGCCCTGCCGGCGGAGCATCAGGCGATCATCAAATTCGCATCTGAAAGTGCTTCGGCCGATATGTCCTGGAAGCTGCAGGATCGCTATTCGCGCGATCTGATTGCCATGGCGCAGCAGCAGGGCGTGCAGGTGCGCCAGACGCCGCGCCCCGTGCTGGACGCGCAGTTGGCCGCCTGGAATCGCGTGGTGGATAAGTATGAGGGCGATGCTTCCTCCCCCGCCGCCGGGCCTTTCTTCAAGAAGGTCTGCGACAGCCAGCGCGACTGGTGCCGCCGCGTCGGCAGCTTCTTCCTGCGCTATGAAGCGAGCCCGGTGATTTCCTATAATCACTTCTTCGCCGCGCGCTGATTTGTAGTAACTGGGTGCGGGTTTCGGCCCGCACCCTTTTTGATGCCCCAATCCCCGGGGCGATGATCGAAAGCCCGCATCATGCAGCGACTGCTTCTTGGCATTGATCGCTTCAGCACCTTGGTCGGCCAGACCTTTGCCTGGAGCATCCTCGTGCTGACCTTTGTCGTGACCTATGAAGTGGTGATGCGCTACGCCTTCCGCGCGCCGACCACCTGGGCCTATGACACTTCCTATATGCTCTATGGCACCTTGTTCATGATGGCGGGGGCCTATGCGCTGTCACGCAATGGGCATGTGCGGGGCGATTTTCTTTATCGAAATTTCAAGCCTGAAAATCAGGCGAAGCTCGATCTTATCCTTTATATTCTGTTCTTCTTCCCCGCGATCTTTGCCTTCATGATCTCTGGTTGGTCCTTCTTCACGCAATCCCTTGCGCAGAATGAAAGATCCATGTTCAGCCCAACCGGCCCGGTGATCTGGCCCTTCAAGTTACTCATCCCTGTTGTTGGCGTGCTATTGCTGCTGCAAGGCATTGTTGAAGTTGTACGCTGCATCCAATGCATCCGCGCGGGCGAATGGCCGAAGCGGCTTTCGGATGTGGAAGAATTGGACCAGCAAATCCTTGCCGCCGCCGCCGAACAGGACCCCGAGGAATTGGCCCGCCGCATGGCTACTTCCGGTCAGATAACCTTAGACACGCCAAAGAAGGGCTAACGCGCCATGTCTGACGGTATGCTCGGGCTTACGCAGCTCTTTCTTTTTCTGTTCTTCATCATGCTGGGCTTCCCGATTGCCTTTACGCTGATGGCGATGGGGTTGTTCTTTGGCTATCTTGGCATGCAGGAGCGCATTTTTGACCTGCTGGTGCAGCGCACCTATGCGGTCATGTCGAATGATGTGCTGATCAGCGTGCCGCTTTTCGTCCTCATGGGCTATATCATCGAACGCGCGAATATCCTGGACCGGCTTTTCCGATCCTTGCAGATGGCAAGCGGAAATATTCCGGGCTCACTCGCCGTGGCAACGCTTGCCACCTGTGCGCTGTTTGCAACCGCGACAGGGATTGTCGGCGCGGTGGTCACACTCATGGGCCTGCTCGCATTCCCGGCCATGTTGCGCGCTGGCTATGATGTAAGACTGGCATCTGGTGTCATTTGCGCCGGCGGCTGCCTTGGCATCCTGATTCCGCCTTCGATCATGCTGATCCTGTTCGGCGCCACGGCGGGGGTTTCGGTCGTGCAGCTTTACGCGGCGGCCTTCATCCCCGGCGTGATGCTGGCTGGTCTCTATATCCTTTACGCCATGGGCATCGCCCTCTTGAAGCCAGAGATGGCCCCACGCTTGCCGCCTGGGGAAGTGAATATCCCCTTCAGCCAGATTGCAGTTTCGCTGCTGACGTCCTTCATCCCGCTCGCGGCGCTGATTGCCATGGTGCTGGGTGCCATCCTGATGGGGCTTGCGACACCATCCGAAGCCGCCGCCATGGGCAGCCTTGGGTCCATCATCCTCGCTGTCATTTATCGGTCTTTTTCCTTTGCCAAGCTCAAGGAAAGCGTGTTCCTGACCGCGCGTACCTCTGCCATGGTGTGCTGGCTTTTTGTGGGGAGCGCGATTTTCTCCTCGGTTTTCGGCTACCTTGGCGGGCAGGATTTGGTGGAGCAGTTCTTCAAATCCCTGCCGCTCAATACCTTCACCTTCATGATCCTGGCGCAGTTGCTGATCTTCATCCTGGGCTGGCCACTGGAATGGACGGAAATCATCGTGATTTTCGTGCCGATCTTCCTGCCGCTACTGGATGATTTTGGCGTTGATCCGCTGTTTTTCGGCGTGATGGTGGCGCTGAACCTGCAAACCTCCTTCCTGTCGCCGCCCGTTGCCATGGCGGCGTTTTACCTGAAAGGGGTGGCGCCGAAGCATGTCCGGCTGGAAGACATCTTCAAGGGCTGCATGCCCTTCATCTACATCGTCATTATGTGCATGCTGATGATATATGCCTTCCCGGGGCTGGTGACCTGGCTGCCCGAGCAGCTTTATGGCTTCACGCCTGGCAGCGGTACCCCGGTCCAATTGGATGTTCCGCCCGAAGGCGGCTTCCAAGAGGATGAAGCGTTGAAAATCCTGGATTAGCGCCATGGATCAGGATCCTATCTCACGCGCAGTCCGCTACCTGGCCGAGGCGTTTGAAACCGGCAATCCGCTGGCGCCGCTGCCGGATGAAATCACGCCGACCAATCAGGATGACGCCGAGGAAGTGGCCGGCGGCGCCCTCGCGCGGCTTGGCTTCGCGCCTTGTGGTGTGCGGCTGGTCCCGGCGGCCGATGGCAGCTTGATCAGCGGGCCCATGCTGGAAGCGCGGTTTTTGGATGATGGCGCGGGGATATCGCTGGAGATCATGCGCCATGGCCGCGCCTCGGCGGCTTTGCTTGGCGTGCTGGGTGCTGCGCTGGAACCGGAAGCCACGACGCCGCCCGAAATCACCGCAATCCACCCCGCACTTGATGTGAGTGCCAGCCGGTTCACAAATGGCCCCGCGGATCGCTTTGCGGAAATCGCGGATTTGGCCGGGCTTGGGCTGCTGGTGCTGGGCAAGCGGCGGCCTGTACCCGAAGCGCTCAGCCGTGTCGCGTTGATTGAGGGCGAAGGCTCGCCGAAGGGCAGGCCCTTCGATGTGCACGCGGCGTTTGCGGCAGCGGCGGCTGAAGCACGCAGGCTTGGCGGTTTGCCGGCGGGTGCGGTGCTGGTTGTGGCCGGGCTTGGTGCGCCCGTGCTGGGGCTGAAGTCTGGCGCGCGGCTGACAGCGCGCTTCACCGGCATTGGCAAGGTGAGTGCCAGCTTCGGGTAAGGGGCTTCCAAGAATAAGCGCATGGCAAGCCGGGTGAAGGAAAGTGTGGAAGACCCACGGCGGTTGATGCTTGATATTTGATGGGATCCAAGGGGGGTTCGCCCCTTTGCGGGTGGGTACGGGAGGGCAGAGCCCTCCCGTTTTTGTTTTTCAGTCAATGCTGAGATTCAATCGCTGCACCCATTCCTTCTCATACTCCACCCGCGCCTTCACAAAGGCGAGGTAATCTGCGGTATTGAGATATTCGCGCGGCATATCCCAGCGGCGCACCACGGCTTGGGATGATTCATCCTCCCAGGCTTTTTTGAAGCTGTTGTGGAGGATTTCGACGATTTCCCCCGGCATGCCGCGTGGCCCGACAACGCCATAGGGGCTGGTGACCACCATATCGTAGCCGAGTTCATTGAGTGTCGGCGCATTGGGAAAGCCGCCCAGGCGCTCGCGCGTCCAGACGCTTAGCAGGCGGAATTCGCCCGCTTCCACTTGTGGGCGCCAGGCTTGTGCATCGGCGACCATGGTGATTTGCCGGCCGAGCAGGGCGGTCACGCCCTCCTGAGCGCCGCGATAGGGCACATGGGTCATTTCCGCCTTTTCGCGGCGGAGCAGATCTTCCATGGCGATATGGTTGGTGGTGGCGATGCCGCTGGTGGAATAGGTCAATTCAGCGGGCTTGCGGCGCGCTTCGGCAAAAACATCGGAAAGGCGCTGATGCGGGCTATCGTTACGCACCACGGTGCCGAAGGTGAAGCCAGAGAACTGCATGATGTAGGTGAAGTCATTCACCGGGTCCCAACTTGGCTGCCTGGTCAGGAAGGGGTGGCGCAGGACGGAAAGATGGTGATGCGCCAGTGTATAGCCATCCGGGACGCCTTGCGTGACCAGGAAGGTGGCGGCGCGGGTACCGCGCGCGCCGGGCAGATTCTCGGAAAGGATCGGTTGGCCGAGGTCCTTCCTAACGACCTCGAACATGCTGCGTTGAAGCACGTCGAGCGATCCACCGGGCGGCCAGGGCGTGATGAAGCGGATCGGGCGATTGGGAAAGCGCCCCTGCCCAAGGGCTGGTGCGGCCAAAAGGCTCGCGCCAAGCCCAAGTGCGGCGCGACGATGGAATGTCACCATGGCGCTGCCCTCAGCCATCCAGGGTAAGGCCAAGCCGGCGCACCATGGTCTTTTCGTATTCGACACGTTCCACGATGAAGCGGCGGTAGCTTTCCGTATCCTGATACACCAGCGGCATATCGAATTGGCTGCGGATGCGCGTGTTTTCGGGGCTGAACAACGCGTCCTTCATCGCGTCATGCAGCACGCGCACAATGCCGGGGTCCATGCCCTTGGGGCCGCTCACGCCATAGGGGGAGGCGACGACCATATCATAGCCAAGCTCCTTCAACGTCGGCACGGCGGGGAAGCGCGGCGCGCGTTCCGCGCTCCATACCGCAAGGGCGCGCATTTGGCCGGCTTCCACATTGGGCGCCCAGGTGGAGCTATCGCAGATCATATCCACCTGGCCGGACAGCACGGCGGTGACACCCTCATTGGCGCCGCGGAAGGGCACGTGCGTCAGGCTGATTTTCTCGATCTCCTGAATGCTTTCCATGGCCAAATGATTGGTGGTGCCGATGCCGCTGGTGGAATAAGTCAGCCTACCCGGATTGGCGCGGGCATAGGCAAGCAGGTCTTGCCAGGATTTGAGCGGGCTATCAGCCTTCACGGCAGTGCCAAACAGCCAGCCCGTCATGCCGATGATATGCGTGAAATCGCCAATCGGGTCCCAACCGGGTGTACGCATCATCCAGGGCCGGCGCAGCACGGAAAGATGCATTTGGGTGAGCGTATAGCCATCGGGCCGCGCCTGTTGCGCGACGCTAAGCACCCCAAGCGTGCCACCAGCGCCCGGGCGGTTTTGCACTACCATAGGCTGGCCAAGCGCCCTGCCGACCAGTTCGGCAATGGAGCGCAGCTGTGCATCGGCGGAACCGCCGGCGGGCCAGGGCACCACAAGCTGGATGGGCCGATCCGGGTAGCGCCCCTGCGCCAGGGCAAGGCCCGGCATGGCCAGGGCAGCGCCGGTTGCGGCCAGCAGGGTGCGGCGTGAAATATCGGTGGTGTTGGTCATGATTTTCCTCCCCAGGGCGCATCTGCCGGCGCCGCTTGCCTGGGCAGGATAGGGGGGAAAGCGCGCAAAACCCAAGTCCTATTTCCATGACTTGATCGGCCCGCCCGACCGGTCCAAACAGGGTAGCGAAAAGACAAGGGTTGAGGACGCCTGACCATGAGTGATGCTTTTGATGTGATCGTGATTGGCGCCGGTCCCGGCGGCTATGTGTGCGCCATCCGCGCCGCGCAGCTGGGCATGAAGGTCGCCTGCGTGGAAAAGCGTGAGACTTTGGGCGGCACCTGCCTCAATGTCGGCTGCATCCCGTCCAAGGCGCTGCTGCAATCTTCAGAAGTGTTCGAAGAAGCGCAGCATAAATTTGCCGATCATGGTGTGAGTGTTGGCGCGGTGAAGCTTGATCTGGCGCGGATGCAGGCGCGCAAGGGTGAAGTGGTTGGCGCCAATGTGAAGGGTGTCGAATTCCTGTTCCGCAAGAACAAGGTCACCTGGCTGAAGGGTGAGGGCAGCATTACAGCCCCCGGCACGGTCAACGTCGCCGGCAAGGATTACACCGCAAAGCACATCGTGATCGCGAGCGGGAGTGAAAGCATTCCCCTGCCGGGCGTGGAGGTTGATGAAAAGCAGATTGTTACCTCCACTGGCGGGCTGGAACTGGCCGCGGTGCCGAAGCATCTGGTAGTGATTGGTGGTGGCTATATCGGGCTTGAATTGGGCAGCGTCTGGCGCCGTTTGGGCGCGGAAGTGACGGTGGTGGAATTCCTGGATCGCCTGGTGCCCAGCATGGATCTGGAAGTTGGCAAGGCGTTTGAACGCATCCTGGCGAAGCAGGGGATCAAGACAAAGCTCAAGACCAAGGTGATGGGGGCGACGAAGTCAAAGAAGGGTGTGACGCTGAAGTTGGAACCCGCTGCTGGTGGTGCTGCGGAAGAAATGATCGCCGATGTCGTGCTGGTCGCGATTGGGCGCCGGCCTTATGTGGCCGGGCTTGGGTTGGATAAGATTGGTGTCGCCTTGGATGAGCGTGGACGCATCAAGGTGGATGGCCATTACGCCACCAATGTGCCGGGCATTTACGCGCTTGGCGATGTGATTACGGGCCCGATGCTGGCGCATAAGGCGGAAGAAGAAGGTGTCGCCTTGGCAGAGATGCTGGCCAGGCAGAAGCCGCATCTGAATTACGGCACCATTCCGGGCGTGGTTTATACTTGGCCGGAAGTCGCTTCGGTGGGTGAAACCGAAGAACAGCTCAAGGCCCGAGGTGTCGCCTACAAGATCGGCAAATTCCCCTTCACTGCCAATGGCCGCGCCCGCGCCATGGGCGATATGGACGGCTTCGTGAAAATCCTTGCTGATAAAGCGACCGATAAGGTCTTGGGCGCGCATATCATCGGCCCGGATGCCGGCACGCTGATTGCCGAATTGGTGCTGGCGATGGAATTCGGCGCGAGTGCCGAAGATGTAGCGCGCACTTGTCACGCACATCCTTCGCTGAATGAAGCGGTGAAGGAAGCGGCGCTAGCGGTGGATGGGCGGGCGCTTCATATCTAAATCGCTGCGGGTGACTTGAAGCCGCCTTCCTTCGCCAAATCCGCCGCGCGCCACAGATACCAGGCCGCCGTGGTACGATAGGGCGCCCAGGCTTCGCCAATTTCCGCCAAGGCTTTAGGCTTTGACTGTTCGGGCAGGCCGGCCGCAACGCGGTAGCCTTCCCGCACGCCGAAATCATCCACGGGCAGGATATCGGCGCGGCCCAAGGTGAAGATCAGCAGCATCTCGACCGTCCAGCGCCCGACACCACGCAGTGCGACCAGCCTTTCGATCAGCACCTCATCCGAAAGTCGCCGCGCCGCGGCGCGATTGGGGATGACGCCAAGCGCGGCCTTCTCAGCAATGTCGCGAATGGCGAGCACCTTATTCGCCGAAAGCCCAGCGCCACGCATCGCCTCAGGTGTCAAGGCCAGCACGGCTTCCGGCGCGGGAAAGTCAGCCTCAGGGCAAAGCGCGATGAAGCGGCCAAGAATGGCTTCCGCCGCGCGGCCATGCACTTGTTGGTGCGCAATGGCGCGCACCAAAGCCTCATAGGGCTGGCGCTGCGCCGGCTTCAGCGCAAACGGCCCCACCTGGCGGATAACGCGCTTCAGCACGGCATCACGCCGGAGGTGACGCAAAGCCTCCGGCGTGCCGAGGCTCATCGGAAGACAAGCTTCGGCAAGGTGAGTGTGATCCAAGGCACGTAAGTGATCACCATGAGCGCACCAAAGACCACGGCGATGAAGACCCATAAATAGCGCATCATCTGGTCAACGCCGCAGCGCGCGACTTGCGCGGCGGCGAACAGGTTCACACCAAAGGGCGGCGTGATCATGCCAAGCGCCAGATTGACCACCATGATGGTGCCGAAATGCACCTGGTCAATGCCGAGCTTTTCGGCGGCTTCCGCCAGGATCGGCGCCAGCACGATGATGGAAGCCGAGGTTTCCACGAACATGCCAACCACGAATAGAAACAGATTGACCACCAGCAGATAGAGGTTGGAACTATCGAAGCTTGTCGCGATCCATTCCGCCGCGATATCCGGCACGCCCTGGCGGTTCAGCAGCCAGGAAAACACCGCCGCGCAGGCGATGATGAACATGATGACGGCGCTGGAGATGACGGATTTCTTGAAAATGGGGAAAAGGTCGCGCCAGGCGATTTCCTTATGCACGAAAAGCCCAATCAGCAGCGCATAGACCACGGCAATGACGGAAGCCTCGGTCGGTGTGGTGACGCCTCCGTAAATGCCGCCCAGCACAACAAACGGCATCAGCAAAGCAAAGCCCGCTTGGCGTGTGGCAACTGGGAAGGACAAGCGGCCAACGCCATCTTCCTTGCCCCAGCCCTTCACGCGGCACCAGATCAACACGGTCGCAATCAAGGAGGCACCAATCAGAATACCCGGCCCAAAGCCCGCGATGAACAATTCAGGGATCGAGGTTTGTGTTGTGACACCATAAAGGATCATCGGAATGGAAGGCGGGATGATAACGCCAAGTTCAGCCGCAGTTGCCTGTAATGCTGCGGCAAAGGGCACCGGATAACCAGCGCGCACCAAGGCCGGGATCATGATGGCGCCAATCGCAAAGGTGGTGGCCACGCTGCTGCCGCTGATGGCGGCAAAGATCATGCAGGTGATCACGCAGGTCGCGGGCAGCCCGCCCTGAATGCCGCCCACGATGGAGCGCGCGAATTCCACCAGCCGGCGCGAAATCCCCCCCACTTCCATGAGATTCCCCGCCAGGATGAAGAAGGGAATGGCCGCCAGCGGAAAGCGATCAAGCGAGACGAAAAGCTGCTGCGCCACCACCACCAGCGGGAAATTCGTGAAGCCATGAATGCCGATAATGGCGGCAAGCCCAATGGCGATAGCGACTGGAATGCTGGCGGCAAAAAGCACCAGCATGACGGTAAGCATGGTGCCGCTCATACTGCGGACTCCAATTCTTCAGATCGTCTATCGAGGAAATGCGCAATCGAACCGAGCATGGCAAAAACCGCACCGAGCGGAATGGCGGCATAGCCCCAGGCCATGGAAACCTCGAGCCCCGCCATTTCTTGGAATTTCACACGCTCTGCCATGGTCCAGCCGAACCAGAACATAACACCAAGCATGAGGAGAATGCTGGCGAGCGAAATGCCTTCCAGCACGCTCCGCAGCATGCCGCGTGACAGGCGATGGGCGATATCAATCGAAACCAGCGCGCCGGCGCGGATTGCAACAGCCAACCCGATGAAGGCCATCCAGATCAGTGCGGTGCGGACAAGCGCTTCTGACCAGACCGATGGCGTTTCAGTGGCAAAGCGTGCCACCACCTGCCAAAGCCCAGCGAATACCGCCACCGTTAAGGCAAGGCAGGCGATGATGGCGGCGATGGTGGTGCCGATCCTGTCAAGCGTCAGCACGCCGGCGCGCAACTGTGCGCGCAGCCCGTCCCCGGATTTCAGCCAAAAGGCGAAAACCAGCGCCAGCAGCGTGGCCACACCTGTCACCTGCAAGGGCAGGGTATTCATCGCATTCATCGCGCCGTCCTATCAAAAAACGCGCCATGCGCGCTTGGATTTTGTCACCCGATGGGCGCTAACCCATCAGGTGACTTTGGCCAAATGATCAGTTCGGCTTCCATTCGCGAATGCGCCGCAGGGTGGCCGCATCCAAAGTGCGTTCCCATTCAGCAAAGGCCGGCGCCAACGCTGTTTGGAAGGCAGAGGTATCCACCTGCGTCACCACCGTCATGCCACGGCGGCGCAGTTCTTCAACGCCGCTTGCGTCATCTGCCGTCACGCGGTCCCGATTGGCCTTTTGCGCGGCGCGCGCGGCTTCCTGGAACAGGGCGCGGTCAGCGGCGGAAAGCTTGCCGATCATGCCCGGATTGCAGATCATGACTGATGGCGAATAGACATGGTTCGTCAGCGTCATGAACTTCTGAACCTGGTTGATGTTGTTGGCCACAATCACGGAGATCGGGTTTTCCTGACCATCAACCGTGCCTTGTTGCAGGGCCGGGATCAATTCGCTGAAGGCCATCGGCGTGGGCAGCGCGCCCAGCGTGGAAAACGCGCGCATATGCACCTGGTTTTCCATGGTGCGTACCTTAAGGCCGCGCATATCCGCCGGCGCATTCACTTCACGGCGAGAATTGGTCAAATGGCGAAAACCATTTTCTGTCCAAATCACGCCAACTAGGCCACGCGCGGGGAAACGCGTTAATACAGCAGATCCGATATCGCTATCCAGCACGCCGCGCGCATGGGCAGCATCGCGGAACAGGAAGGGCACGTCGAAAATGCGCACTTCCGGCACGAAATTGCCGACCGGACCGGTGGAAGTGAAGGTGCAATCCAGCGTGCCAATCTGCACGCTTTCAATCATTTCACGTTCATTATCGTTGCGCTGCGTAACGACCCGATAGCGGCCATTCGTCAGGCGCTCGAAATTTTCCTTGAAGGTGGTGGCACCAAGGCCCGTATGGCTATTGGGCGGCAGGCCGTGCTGAATGGTGATTTGCGGCTGCGCCAATGCGGGCAGCGCAAAAAGCGGCGCGGCCAACCCGGCGGCCAGCGTCATGCGACGAAAAAGGGACATGATTTCTCCTTGTGTTTTGGTTGGTTATTCTCAGTTCAGGGCTAACCGTTAAGCCCGGTTAGTCAATCTTGATGCCGCTATCACGCGCCACCTGGCCCCAGCGTTCCGCATCACGATCCAGCCAGGGCTGCAATTCCTTCGACGGAATAAGCAAGGGTTCGGTGTGATTGGCCTTCAGCTTATCAAGCATCGCCGCATCCATCGCCTTGTTGAAGGCGTCCTGCAAGCGCGCCAGGATCGGCGCCGGTACACGCGATTGCGTGAAGACGCCGTTCCACACACTCAAATGATAGCCGGCGACACCTTCTTCCTGCAGCGTGGGCGTATTGGGCAGGCTGCCGATGCGCCTGTCCATGGTGATGGCCAGGCCCTTGATGGACCCTTGCAGGATATGCGGCGCGGAGGTGGCGGAAGCGTCAAACAGCAGGTCCAGATCACCCGCGAGCAAGGCCGCGATCGCCGGGGCTGAGCCGCGATAGGGCACATGCACGACATCAATCCCCGCCAGCTTTTCCAGCATCACCAGCGAAAGATGCGCCGAAGACCCATTGCCCACCGTGCCGAACAGTAGCTTGCCTGGTTCAGCCTTGGCCCGCGCAATGGCTTCACGCGCATTGGCCGGGTTGTAGCGGCGCGGCAGGCAGGACATGACATTGGGCATATCCGCCATCATGCCTACACCCACAAAAGCCTTGCGAGGGTCAAAGCGCGGATCGGGATACAGGATCGGGTTCACCCCCTGTGTCGCCATGGTGCCGAGGAACAGGGTATAGCCATCGGGCTCGGCCTGGGCGGCGGCCATGGCGCCGATATTGCCGCCGGCGCCGGCGCGGTTTTCCACCACAATGGGATGCCCAAGTTGCCGCCCCATGGGCTCGGCAATCAGGCGGCCCATGATGTCGGTCACGCCACCTGGCGGATAGGGCACGATGATGCGCAAGGGCTTATTCGGAAAGGCGCCCTGGGCATGAACGGCCGGCGCGGAAAGCATGCCGGCGGAAAGCGCCAAGGCGGCGCGGCGGGTGAAATGCGTCATTATGAGCCTCCCAAAGTTTCTTGCCCCCAAACTGTGCGGCCTTGGCGCCGGATGCAAGCCCTTACTTCAGCAACGCCATTGCCACCCAGCCAAGCACCAGCACCGCAGCTAGGGATGGCCATAATAGCCGCCAAAGCTGGACAGGCTTGGTGCCATCGGCCAGCAAGCCGCAAATCATGCCGGTGACGGCGAAGGACATGCCGGCACCAGCCGCGCCGATGAAGTTATGTACCCCAGGCGCCAAAGCGGGCGGCAGCCCTGCCGCCAGGCCAAGCTTGTATTGCACCGGCATCACCGCCGCATTGGAACCGACATTGGTGCCGGTCACGATCCCCGCCATCAGGCCAAGCGGCGGCACGGCATAAGGCGCCAGCGGGCCAAGCGCCGCCGCCGCTTCCCGCGCGAGCGCAGCGGTGGCGCCGCTTTCGCCCATCCAACGCGCCAGCAACACGTAAAGCAGCATGATCATCGCGGGCCGTATGCCGCGCTTGATGGCGCCTTGCGCCAGGGCCACGGCACCAGCCCGTCGCGCCAGCAGCAATAGCGCGACCACGCCCAGCACCAAGGAAACATGAGTGATCGGAAAGGCCGGCAAATCCGCAAAAGGCCGCCATGCCGGCGGGTTCGGTACTGCGCGCGCCGCCAAAAGTGCCAGCGTGAGAAAGGCGTAAGGCCCAAGCCGCGCCAGGGCCTTACGCCAGGCAGCAGCATTCTGCGGCGGAGCAAGCCGCCAAAGGGCGAAAATCAGCGGCAGGCCGGTGGCGATAACGCCAATCACCTCAAAGGGCAGCAGCCAATGGCAGGTCACCAGCAGCAGCGCCACCGCCAGCAGGTAGCCCATTTGCGCAAGCTTTTCTGCCGCCGGCACCGCAAGCCCCGCCGCCGCACAAAGCCGCCACAGCACCGGCCCCAGCAGCAAAAGCCACACGGCATTGGGCAGCGCGGTGATGCGCAAAACCTCCTGCGCGGGCAGGCCAATCAGCGCTGCCCCCAGCAATGACCCAGGCCCAAGGCCGCCCCAAGGGATCAGGCACAAGGCCAGCAGCGCCATGGCCCCCGCCGGCGCGCCGATAATCCCCATGCCGCGCAGAGTCGCCAGCGCGAAAACCGCGCCAACCGCAAAGCCGGTGACGCTTTCCATGAAGGTGCCGAGCAGCAGGGTTGCAATAAGAACTCGCCGCGCTGTGGCCGGCGCTTGATCCTGCGTGCCTGCGGCCCCCGAAACAGCGGCGTAGAACAACAACCCCGCCAGCACCACGCCCATGGGCTGCAAGGCCAGATAGGCGCCGCGCAGCATCTGTTCGCCAAGGAAACCGGGCAGGGCGATATGGCTCGGGAGCGATACAAACGCCGCAGGAATGGCAGCGCCCAAAGCAGCCAGCACTGCCGGCAAGGCCGCCACGCGCCCGGAAAACAACAGGCCGATCAGCAACAGCAGCGGCAGCGCCTGAAGGGCCAGAATCATGCTGCGTCAGGCCGTGAGCGTGAAGGTCTTGCCGACAGCGGCCGGCACCACCATCGCCTCCCCATATTCGCGTTCCAGCGCATTCACCGCGCGCCAGCCGGTGCAATGCGCGGGGAAGAGATAGGTCAGGCCAAAGCCGCCCAAATCGCGCACGGTCTCCGGGATCACGCGTTCATTGATGCCGGATAGGTGAAACCCACCCATCGCCGCATAAAGCGGCAGATCAGGAAAGCGCCGCCGCGCCGCATGCAGCACATTCACAATGCCGGTGTGGGAACAAGCGGAAAACACGATCAGCCCCTTGCCCCGCAAATGCACCGCCATGAAGCGTTCATCCCCCAGCCATTCATCGGGCTGCCAGGGGGCATTGTCATCCTCGCGCGCCACCTGGCCGGGCAGGCCGGTTTCATAGGCTGTGGTGCGCGGAATTTCGCCACTCACGTAAAAACCATCGGCGATGATGTGTTCATCGCGCACCACAACGGGCGAGGCACCCATCGCTTCCCAGCCTGACGGTGGCGGCACCTTATCCATCGGAAAAACCCCGCCATCCGCCTGGCGGCTGCCGCGTTCGCGGAACATCCCAGGATGCAAGTATAGCGGCACGGCGCGCCCACCATTGGCCGCGCGGGTCATTTCAATTGCCTTCGGTAAGCCCCCCGCATGATCCCAATGGCCGTGCGAGAGCACCATGGCCTCGATCGCGGCGAAATCCACGCCAAGCCGTGTGCCATTGCGCTCCACCGCGTAATCCACCGGGCCGCCATCAAACAACACAGTGCGGGATTTGCCGCCGATCTCAGCGCGCACCACCAAGGCGAGGCCGTGATTGGCGCAGCAAAGCGCGCCGCCCATGGTGCGCTTCATGCCCTGGCGTCGCAGCCGATCCCATTCGCGTGTCACGAAACTCGGCGTCGAGGAAAGACTATCGGTGACATTATCCACCAGCACTGTGATTTCGATGCGATCCGCTGCGATGGCTTCGGCCATGGTTTCCTCCGCTTAACTCTTTCGGCGCGTCTCGGCGATGGTGATCACCAGCGCGCCGGACAGGATGATCCCTCCGCCAAGCCAGGTCCAGGGATCGGGCACCTCACCGAAGAAAATCCAGCCAAACCCCACCACGGGCAAAAGGCGCAGATATTGAAAGGGTGCGACGGCTGAGGCTTCTCCGGCACGATAGGCCGAGGTCAAAAGCCAAATAATCCCAGGCGTGGTGATGGCAAAGGCCACCAGGAACAGCAGATCAAAAGCGCCAATCGGCGTGAAGGCGGAAACGGCGAAGGGCAGCATGCCAAGGCTGGTCACCAGCCCCACCCAAGCCAGGACGGTTTCATTGCGCTCCGTCTGCGCCAGCATCCGGCTGGTCAGCGTAATGCCGCACCAACTGGCGGCTGAAGCGAGCGCGAGCACCACGCCAATCAAGGAAATCTCCGCCCCGGGGCGGAGCATCAGCACAACACCCAGAAACCCTGCCATGGTGCCCACCCAGCGCGCGGCGCCGATACGTTCCCCCAGCACCGGTCCCGCCAGCAGCGTGGTGAACATGACATTGGTGAAGGACAAAACGGTGGCAGTCGCAAGATCGAGAAAGGCGAAGGACAGATAATAGAAGCCCCAGGTGAGCAAGCTTGCCGTGCCGCGCAGGATATGCAGCCCGCGACGGTTAGTCCGGAAAACGGCCAAGCCGCTTTGCAGCAACAGCGGCATGACCCACAGCAATTGCCCGAAGGAACGCGCAAAAAGCTGCATTGCCGTTGGTATGCCGCGTTCATTCATGTGGCGGATCGCAAGCGCCTCTCCGGCAAAGAGCATCGCCGCCAGGCTCATCAGCACCGCACCGCGCAAATTGCCTGGCAGGCTATTCCAGCGCGGCATCATGGGCGGCAGGGGTAGGGCAGGGGCAAGCGCGTGATTCCGCGAATAGGTGCGCCTCCACCCTGCTGCCTTGCCTTGCCCTTGGCAAGGGATGGCGCTTTGCGGCAGCCTGCACGCCCAAGGAGATTGCGATGACCAGTGCAGCCGAACAAAGCGCTATCAGAGACGCCGTGGATCATGGCCCGATCCTGATCTGGGGCGCGGGTGCGATTGGCGGCACTTTGGGCGCTGCGCTGGTGCGTGCGCGTCATGCCGTGGTGTTTGTGGATATCGTTGAAGATCATGTGGCGGCCATCCGCGACCCGGCGGTGGGCCTTACCATCGAAGGCCCGGTTGACCCGCACCGCATCTCCGCGCCCGCCTATACGCCGGCCACGTTGAAGGGTCAGTTCCGCCGTGTGCTGCTTTGTGTGAAGGCACAGGATACGGAAGCCGCCTGCCACGCCATCGCGCCGCATCTGGCGCCTGATGGCTATGTGGTTTCGCTTCAGAATGGGCTTTGTGAGGCTTTGATCGCGCCGATTTTGGGTGAGGCGCGCACCATTGGCTGCTTCGTCAATTTCAGCGCCGATTGGCTGGCGCCGGGGCGGATCATCTATGGCGGGCGCGGCGCGCTTGTGCTGGGCGAATTGACGGGCGAGATCACGCCGCGCCTGACTGCACTGCATCGCATGCTGCGCGATCATTTCGAACCCGATGCGATCATGACGGAGAATATCTGGGGCTATCTCTGGGGCAAGATCGCCTATAGCTCCATGCTCTATACCCAGGCGCTGGGCGAGAAAGGCATTGCAGATGCGCTGGCCCGGCCGGAATTGCTGCCGCTGTGGCGCCGCCTTGGCCAGGAAGCCATGGCGGTGGCGCGCGCTGAAGGGGTTGCGGTGGGCAGCTTCAACGGTTTTGACCCGGCGGCTTTCGCGCCTGATGCACCTGAAGCGGCCGCTGCCGCTTCCATTGCCGCGATGGTAGAATTCAATCGCCCCAATGCGAAAACTCATTCCGGCATTTGGCGTGATTTATGGGTGCGCCGCCGCCGCACGCCGGTGGATGCGCAAATAGCACCTGTCTTGGGCATCGCCGCGCGCCATGGCGTTGCCTGCCCCACCATCACGCGGCTGGTCGCCATGATCCATGAATGTGAGGCGGGCACGCGCCCCGCCTCGGATGATAATTTGCTAGAGCTGATGAGAACTTAGAGTTTTTTGGGTCGCATTTTCCGAGCCGCCAAGTGATTCCACTTGGCTTGAAAATGCTCTAATTCAACGTCGTCAGCAGCCCCGCCATCAGCTTCGCACGCGGGACCAGGCTGTCAATCAGCACATGTTCTTCCAGCGTATGCGCCATGGCGCCTTGCACGCCCAAGCCATCCAGCGTGGTGATGCCAAGCGCGCCGGTGAAATTGCCATCCGAACCGCCACCGCTTGATTGGTGGTTGATGTCAAAGCCAATGGCCTGCGCGATTTCCCGCGCATGGCGATACAGCGCCATCACCTTCGCATCAGGCTCCCATACTGGGCGCGTGACGCCGCGTGTCACTTCCAACTGCACATCATTGGAGGAGGCGCGCAGCGCCAGCATCCTTGCCACACCTGCATCCAAATCTTCCTGGCGCTTGGCCATGGAAAGCGCCTCGGCCTCCGTGGTGGTGGTGACGCAATTCACCCATTGCCCGCCATGCAGAACACCGACCGAAAAAGTGCAATCTTCGGTCGTCATATCCTCGATCGCCAGGATCTGCCGGCACATTTCCTTGATTGAACTGCGCCCCTCCGCCAACCGCGCCCCGGCATGGGAAGGCTTGCCCGTGGTCTTCAGGTTGAAGCGCGCAATGGCATAGCGCCCCGTCACCACACCGCCATCGGGCCGCGCCGGTTCCGGCACCAGGATGAATTCATGGCGTGCTGCTTCCGCTTCGATCAGATCGCGCGTGGAAGGGCTGCCGATTTCCTCATCGCTTGTCAGCAATATCGTGATCGGCAGCGGCGTTTTGATCTTCGCCGCGATGATCTGGCGCATGGCTTCCACCGCCAGTACCGTGCCGCCCTTCATGTCCAGAATGCCGGGCCCATAGCAGCGATTGCCGTCGCGCCGGATTGGCAGTTTTTCGAGCGTGCCGATGGGATGCACCGTATCCAGATGCGCCATCACCAGAATGCCCGGAGCACCATCGCTGGCCGGGTGCGGAAAGCGCGCGCGCACGCAATCGCCAAGCCCCATACGCCCCGGGATGCGATCAATATGCGCCCCCAGCAGCGCCAGATCGCGGGAAGCCAAATCCATCATGCGATTGACCGCCCTCGCATCGAAGGTAGGGCTTTCGCAGGCCGCCCAGCGCATTAGGCGCGCCAGGATCTCATCAGCCTCAAATGGAAGGGCAAGGGCGGCGTGGTTCATGGCGGGTCTCCTCCTGCGAAATGTCTCTGGTGGAGGAAGCCTGCGGTGCGGCGCGGATCAGGGCAAGGGGGTAACTCGGCAGCAGGTTTCCGGCATGGTATGAAATCGTCCAAATCAGGAACCCGCCCATGCGCCTTTTGGTTGCCAATGCGAATACGACAGAAGCCATCACCGAAACCTGCGCGGCCGTCGCGCGTGCCGCCGCCGCACCGGGCACCGAGATCATTGGCGCGACACCCCGCTTCGGCCCGGCGGTGATTGCGACGCGGGTTGAAAATGTGATTGCCGGCCATGCGCTGTTGGAAGCGCTGGCGGAACACGCTGGCCACGTGGATGCAGTGCTGCTCGCGGTCAGCTTCGACACGGCGCTTGATGCCGCGCGTCAGCTCATGCCCTGCCCAGTGCTTGGCATGACGGAGGCCGCGGCGCTGACGGCCTGCATGATGGGCGGGCGTTTTGGCCTGATCACCTTCGGCAATGTGGAACCCTACCGGGAACTAATCGCGCGCCATGGGCTCTCCGCGCGGCTGGCCGCTTTGGCTGGGTTGGATGCGACACCACCGGAGGCACTCGCCAATCCGGAAGGCGTTGCCGAAAAGCTCCGCATCGCGGTGGAGGGGCTGGCCGCGCAGGGCGCCGATTCCGTGGTGCTGGCTGGCGCGGCGCTGGCTGGCTTTGACCAGCGCCTGGCAGGCCGGGCGGCCTTGCCGCTTTTTGATGGCATTCGCTGCGGGGTGAAGCTGGCGGAAGCGCTGGTCGCGCTCAATCCGCCCCGGGCGGAGAGCGGTTCCTATGCCGCGCCTCAGGGGCGGAGCAGCCAGGGCTTGACGCCGAGCCTGGCCGCGCTGTTGCGTGGTTCAAGCACGCCGTAAGGGAAGAAGCGCATGCGCCTGGATGGACCTGACAGTAAGAATGTCGAAGACCGGCGCGGTCAGCGCCGTGGCGCCGGTGGTGGCATGGGCCGTGTCGCCGTGGGGGGCGGGTTCGGCGCCATAGTGCTGCTCCTGCTTTCCATTTTTCTCGGCGTGGATGTGACGGGGCTTGGCGGCGGCCAGGCGCCTGCACCCGCGCCCAGCGCCACTGAACAGCGCCAACTCCCCCCCGGTCAGGCCGGCTTGCAGGAAGATGAGGCGCGCCGCTTCATCTCTCGTGTCCTGGCCGAAATCGAGCAGGTTTGGAATGAGGCCTTCCAGTCACTCGGGCGGCGTTATGAGGAACCGGTTCTGGTGCTTTACAGCGGTGCGACCCGTTCAGGCTGCGGCGCGGCACAGGCGCAGGTTGGCCCCTTTTACTGTCCAGCTGATAAGCGCGTGTACATTGACCTTGATTTCATGGGCCGATTGCTGCGGCAACTGAATGCGCCTGGGGATTTTGCGGCGGCGTATATCGTGGCGCATGAGGTTGGGCATCATGTCCAGAATGAATTGGGCGTGCTTGAGAAAGTGGAAGGGCTGAAGCGCCGCACGGATCAGCGCACGGCCAATGAATTGCAGGTACGGGTGGAATTGCAGGCAGATTGCCTGGCCGGGCTTTGGGCCAAGCGCGCCCATGATGCGCGGCGCATCCTGGAAGCGGGCGACATCGAAGAAGGCTTCCGCGCTGCGGCAGCCGTTGGGGATGATACCTTGCAACGGAAGTCCCAAGGCTATGTGCAGCCTGAGACCTTCACCCATGGCAGTTCGGAACAGCGGTTGCGCTGGTTCCGGCGTGGGCTTGAAACCGGGCAGCTTTCGTCCTGCGATACCTTCCAGCCTGGGCCGCTGTAAGGCAGGTCAAGCGGAGTCTTTTTCGCTGTCGCTAGCGGCCCATGCGGGCCGGGTTGTTCATGGTGCTGCTGGCGTCATCTGAAAGGCTCGGACGGCCGATATTACCAAACAGCGCCTGCAGCATGTTCCGTTCTGTCCCTGGCACGGGCGTTTCCCGGGAAACCATGCCGACATCCTGGCCGTCACTAGGCTTCAATTCGCGAATATCCTGCACAACGCCGCGCCGGTCGAAGCTGATCGCCACCACCACGCGGTCACGCAAATCCAGGTATCGTCCAGGCATGACCTGGGTAAAGCCACTGATGTAGTACCAATTTTCCTCATCAAAGGTGCCGCGCGCCGTGGGCGGGCCGAGCAGCGCTGCGACATCGGACCTAGTCTGCACCCCCTTTGTGATCTGGGCGAGCCTTTCCGAATCTACCCGATTGCCGCGCGGCACGGGCGGCGGGGCCAGCCTTTCACAGGCGCCTACAGCCAGGGACGCCAACAGCAGAAACACACTCATGCCGCGTCCGCGGCAAAAACCTTCAGCCATGTCGCGGTTCCCAGCCCAAGACGCCCCGTTCAAGATTGACCATTCGCCGCTCCGGACCCATGTCCAGGGTCTTCGATAGACACCCCCGGCCTCTGGGGTCAACCGCTGCCTTTCGGTTTGGGATTGGGAACAATGGGTTTGCTTAGCGCCTTCCGCCGTTCACCGCATGAAAGGGCAGGCTTCACGCTTTATGGTGCCGCTGTCGCCGCCGCACGGTCGCCCTATTTCTACGCCGATCTTGCGGTGCGCGATTCGGTGGAAGGCCGGCTTGATCTGATCCATCTGCATGCCGCGCTATTGGTCCGCCGCCTGAGGCGCGATGCCGACAAGCGCGGCGCCGCCTTGGCCCAGGCCGTGTTTGACGCGATGTTTTCTGACATGGACGTGAACCTGCGCGAAATGGGGGTGAGCGATATGGTGGTGGGCAAGCGCGTGCGCGGATTGTGGGAAGCCTTCCACGGCCGCGCCATTGCCTATGAAGCCGCTTTGGATGCCGGCGACCTCCCCGAAATGGCAGCGGCGCTGGCGCGGAATGTTTGGCGCGAAGATGAAGCGGGGCCTGCCGCCCATCGCCTAGCGCGCGTTACTTTCGCCCAGGCAGAATATCTGCAATCCCAGCGTTTTGCCACGCTTTTGGCCGGCCAGGCCAAGTTTCTGGTGCCCGAGGCCATCCCCGATGCTGCCTGAATTTTCACGCCACCAAATCCTGACCGACCCGCCCCAGGCCGGGGTGGAGGATCGCCTGGAAGCAAGCCCCGCGGAATGCGCGGCCCTTGCTCAGCGCTTCGGGATTGAGGCGCTCAAGCATTTCAGCGCCAGCTTCACCCGCAAACCCTATCCTGGCGGTGGGCTGCTTATTTCCGGGCGGCTCAAGGCCGAACCCGTACAGCTTTGCATCGTCAGCCTGGAACCGGTGACCGAGCGTTTGGACAAGCCCTTCACCCTGGTCGTGCTGCCCCCCGATGGCACGCTTTCGGAAGACCCGGATGGGCCGGATGAAATCCAGGCCGATGCCACCGGTCATTTCGACCTGGGCGAGGCTTTGGCGGAGGAGTTATCGCTCTCGCTTAACCCCTATCCGCGCCAGGCGGGGGCGCATTTGTCGCTAGCGCCGGAGGAGGCCGCCGAAGCTACCGAAGCCACCTCGCGCAACCCCTTTGCCAAATTGGCCACGCTGCGCGGCGGAAAAGGGTAGCTCTGCTGCGGGGATGACAAGTCTGCGCCCAGCCTTGCTTGCCGCCGATGCGCCAACCTGGGCCCATGCTGCCCTGACCGAATTGGCCCATGGCGATCCCCTGATTGCGGCCATTCCAAATCAGGCGGGCACCATGCCCTGGCGGCGGCGGGACGCGGGCTTTCCTGGCCTTCTGCACAGCCTATGCGGGCAAATGATTTCCAACCAGGCGGCGACAGCCATTTGGGGAAGGCTTTCCGGCCTGCCAGGCGCGCTCAGCCCGGATGGGCTGCTGATGCTGAGCGATGATGCCTTGCGCCAAGCCGGCCTGTCGCGCCCGAAACTCCGCCACGCGCGAGCCCTGGCCGAGGCTTTCGCGGAGGGGCGCCTTTCTGCCGAAACGCTGGCCGCCTTGCCGGATGAGGCCGCGGTGGCCGCCATTGCCGCCATTCCGGGCTTCGGCCCCTGGACGGCCGAGGTGCATCTGCTGTTTGGCCTTGATCGCCCCGATATCTTCCCGGCCGGGGATCTAGCCTTGGCGGCTTCCTTGGCGGGTTTGCGAGGCTTGCATGAACGTCCGAGCCCCAAGCAGTTGAGGGAGCTTGCCGAAGCCTGGCGCCCCTGGCGGTCCATGGCGGCGCGGCTGCTTTGGCATTACTGGCGCCACGTGACTGGCCGCCCGGCGGGGTAGTCTGGCAGCTCGCAAACCTAACCGGCATTAATACGCGACAAGTCCAATCAAAAATTTTGAAAGAACCCCACCAGAGCCATGTTAGCCGCAAAAAATTGACGTGGGCGCCCTTTGATCAGAAGTTCGCTAACTTCTAATGAAATCTTTAACTTTCGTGTCTTGCCGCAGCGCCGCAAGATCATCCGCACTCGGCAATTGCGGCCTGTCACGATCGGCGGCCACAAGACATAGGAAGCCAAGCGGTGCATCCTCAGCCGCGCGGAATTGATGCCATTGCATGGCATGGATTTCGACCAGATCATGCTCGGCGATATCGGTGATCTCATCGCCCACCAGGCAAACACCGCGTCCGCGCAGGATCAGCACCCAATGGATATGCTCATGGCGTTCCAAGGTGGAGTGACCGCCGGGCTGCACCTCAAAATAACGCCACTGAACAGGGAGAGTTTCCTCACCTTCAAACAGGATCTGGCGCGTCACATCCTTGTAGGGGCCGCCGTCCTTGTAGGACAGGACGGGCACGTTTTCCCACCCAAAAGCATTGAAGCGACGCACGGTCATTCGGCGGCCTTTTCGGCTGAAACGGTCTTTTCAATCGCGGCGATGAAGGCGCGCGCCCCTACTTCCGGATCGGGCGAATGGCGCATCAGCGCGCCACCAATCAGGAAAACAGCATCATGGCCAAAACCCGCCACCATGCTGTCAATGCGTTCAATGGACATGCCACCCGCCGGGGAAGGGAAACCGGGTTTTACTTCGCCCAAGGGTTCCTGCATGGCAATGGCCAAATCGCGGCATTCCTGTTCGGTGAAGGTGAAGCGCCCGCCCGCATTGGGAAAAACCGAGATATCAGCACCAAAAACGCGAAATAGCCGCCCGAGTAGCATGGCCGGTGTCATGCCGTGCTCGGGGTCATGGAAATGCGTGCCGGTGAAGCTTGGATGCGTCATCACCGCAAGCCCGTATTTGCGTGCCAGGTGAAAGCCCGTATCCGGCCCGATCAGCAGCGGCGCAATCAGCGCGCCAGCGCATCCCTCGGCGCGGGCAAATTCCATTTGTGCTTCGATCTGGTCAAATCGCCCGCCGATCATCGGGAAATAGAGCGTCTTGCGCCCGGTCTTGGCATTGGCGTTCCTGATCGCTTCCTGCAGCCGCGCCACCCTTTCCTTGAAGGGGTGGAAGGGCTGGTCCATCAGCCCGTGATCATCCTTGATCACATCAAGCCCACCCAGCGCGTAACCACCAGCAAGGCGGGCCAATTCCTGCACGGAAAGCCCGAGCGGCTTGATCGCCGTCGCGGCCAAAGGCCGGCCATAGACGCCAAGCTTCTCGCGCAGCCCCGAAACACCAAAGCGCGGTCCGCCAAAGGCGCGGAGTTGATCACCGGTCAGGCGGATATCAATAATCTTGATACCGCGCCTGATCGAGATATTGCCGAAAACAACATTCAGCAGATTGGGGATCGAATCATTGGCGATATCGGCGCGGTAGCTGATTTCCACATCGAAAGCATGCGATGGCGGCGCGCAGGGCGTGATGGCTTCAAGCTGCCCCACAATGCCCGCATCCCAGATCGGCCCTGGCACGCAATCGCCCGGGATTTCGACCGTTTCTTCAAGGCAGATATCCTTGGCATGCGCTTCAATGGGCCGGGAATCATCCGGGGTGATGCGATAGACAATCTGAAACCGCGGCGCGCCCATCAAACCCTGAAACCTCTCCAACCCTGCCAAAGGCCAGCCAAGCCGCGCTTAGCTGGCCCTGCCCCCTTCATGACAAGGTTATTACCGCGAAGTTTGGCCCTGGCGATAGGCGTTGCGGTGGAATGGGAAGAAACACTTTGGGGTGCCGCACCTCAGCGCGTATGCACCCATTCAGGTTCATCAACCGCCACCAGGTCAGGCAGGTTCACCACCACTTCCTCAGTGCCGGAACGTACCAGCGCGCAATGCAGCACCTCGGTCGCGGAGGCATTGATTTCCTGATGCGGCACGTAAGGCGGCACCAGGAAGAAATCGCCCGCGCGCGCTTCGGTGATGAATTCCAGCCGATCGCCCCAACGCATATGGGCTGTCCCGCTGATGATATAAATCACGCTTTCAAGCGCGCCGTGATGATGCGCGCCGGTGCGCGAATTGGGCTCGATCCTATTCGTGCCGGCCCAAAGCGCCACCGAACCGCTGCGCGCGCCGCTGATCGCGACTTCGCGGTTCATGCCAAGGGTCTCCGGCGTATCGCCGCTTTTGGCGCTGGCACGCACATGCTTGATGCCGCGCGTGCGCCAATCAATCGGGGTCAGGCTATCGGGCATGGGGGTTCTCCTTCAGGGTCAATCGGGTTGCGCGCCGGTGCGGCGCACCAAAGCAGGCCAGCGCCGCGCTTCGGCCTGGATCAATTGCGCGAATTGCGCGGGGCCTTGGCTGGTCACCTCAAAACCCTGGGCGGTGAGTTGTTCCGCGACCTCGGGCTTCGCCAAAATACGTTCCAGGGCGCCCGCCAGGCGCCGGATTGCCGCCGGGGATGTGCCGGCCGGCGCCAGGATGCCCTGCCAGGTAATCACCTCAAATTCCGCAAAACCTGATTCGGCGATGGTGGGCACTTCCGGCAGGGCGGGGACGCGCTTGGCGCTGGTGACGGCAAGGGCACGCAGCCGCCCGGTGCGGATATGTTCAATGGCGGCCGGCAAAGTCACGAACAGCGCCTGGATATGCCCGGCAACCAGGTCAATCACGGCAGGCCCGCCGCCGCGATAGGGCACATGGGTGAAGGCAAGCCCTGCATCCTGCGCAAATAGCGCCCCGGCCAGATGGCCGATGGACCCATTGCCCTGGGACGCGACCGTCAGCTTGCCATTTGCTTCCCGCGCCCAGGCGATGAAGCCCGCCACATCCCGCACGGGGGCTGAGGGGTTTACCACCAGCACCTGCGGCGCGCGCACGGCTTCAATCACCGGGCTGAAATCCTTGACGGGATCAAAGCCAACGCGCGGGTAAAGGGCGGGGTTGATCGTGAGCGGGTCTGAGCCCACCAGCAGGGTCAGCCCATCCGCCGCGGCGCGGGCCACCAATTCAAAGGCGATATTGCTGCCCGCACCAGGCTTGTTTTCCGTGACGACATTCTGGCCCAAAGCCTCGGTCAAATGCCGCGCCAGCAGACGGCCAAGGATATCCAGGCTGCCACCGGGTGCGACGGGGACCACGATGCGCAGTGCGCGGTCAGGGTTCCAGGCCGTATCCGCCTGGGCTTGGGTGCCGCAAAGCGCGGCGGAGGCGAAAAGGGCGGAGCGGAGCAGCAGGTCGCGACGGAGGGTCACGGCAGTGAAATCCAGGTTTTCTGGAAAAGTTTTTCTCCCAAATTACGCAAAACATCAAGAAAAAAGTTTTTATTTTCCAAAACAAACCCTCGCCAAAGGCTTCCAAACCGCGCGGCGTTGGGAAGATTATTCTCCTCTACGGGGCAAAACTGCCCCAAAACGCGCCGCCAGTGGCTTTTCTTTCAAACCCCATCACCACCGATTTCACGCATCCGTGAAATGCTCTATCCAGCCCGAACGCAAAGCAGCACAGCTGGGGTTTGAGCCATGGCGGAAATCTATTTCTTCGAAGACCTGACGGTGGGGCTGACCGCCAAATTCTCCAAAACCATCACGGAAGCCGATATCGTGCTGTTCGCCGCCGTCACTGGCGACACCAACCCCATGCATCTGGATGCGGAATACGCTGCCACCTCCATCTTCAAGGAACGCATCGCGCATGGGATGCTGGCGGCGGGCTTGATTACCAAGGTGCTGGGCACGCAACTCCCCGGGCCGGGCACGATCTATATGTCCCAGACGCTCAAGTTTCGCGCCCCAGTGAAAATCGGGGAAACCGTTACCGCCATTGTCGAAGTCGCCGCCTTGCATCCCGAAAAGCACCGCGCGACGCTCAGAACCGTGTGCCTGGTCAAGGGTGAACCAGTGCTGGAGGGGGAGGCGTTTGTCTCCGTCCCCTCCCGCGCCGCCATCACCAAAGCTGCGGAGTAAGCCCATGCGCCGCGTTTGTGTCTTTGCCGGCTCCGCCGCCGGCGCCCGCCCTGAATATGCCGCAGCCGCTGCCGCCCTTGGCCGCGAAATTGCCGCGCGCGGGCTTGGCCTGGTTTATGGCGGGGGTGGTGTTGGGCTGATGGGCGCGGTTTCCGCCGCCGCACAGGATGCGGGGGCTGAGGTGATTGGCATCATCCCCCATGGGCTGGTGGCGCGCGAAGCGGGTGCCAAGCAGCTCAAGGATATGCGCGTGGTTGCTTCCATGCATGAACGCAAGGCGTTGATGGCCGAGCTTTCCGATGGCTTCATCGTGCTGCCCGGCGGCTATGGCAGCCTGGAAGAAGCGGTGGAAACCCTGACCTGGTTGCAGCTTGGCATTCAACGGAAGGGCATCGTTTTCGTGGACACGCTTGGCTATTGGCAGAAGCTGATGGGGGCGCTGGATCACATGGTGGCGGAAGGTTTTGTGCAGGCAGAAATGCGCGCTGCGGCCATGCTGGCGCCGGATGGTGCCACCGCGATTGATGCGCTGGCAGGCTTCTCGCCGCCTGATGTGCCGCGCTGGCTGAAGCCTGGGGAAGCCTGATGGCGCCGAAAATTTTCAGCGATTGGCGGGCCATTCCAAAGGAAGCGCGCGGCGCCACCGTCGCTCTCGGCAATTTTGATGGCGTGCATCTGGGGCATGTCGCGGTGCTGAAGGCAGCGCAAGCGGCGCGGCCTGATCTGCCGCTGGCGGTGCTGACCTTTGAGCCCCATCCGCGCGAGCATTTCCGCCCGGATGATCCGGCCTTTCGGCTGACCCTGCTCCCGGCCAAGGCGGCAAGCCTCGCCGATGCTGGGGCGCGCTTTGTCTATGCGCTCAGCTTTGATGATGAATTCGCCGCACTTTCGGCGGAAGCCTTTGTGGATCAGGTGCTGCATAAGGCGCTGGGGGCGAAGCATTTGGCGAGCGGCCCTGATTTCGCCTTCGGCAATCGGCGCGGCGGCGATGTGCGCTTTCTGGCCCGCGAAGCCGCTGCGCGCGGCATGGGGCTTTCGATTGTGCCGCCACTGGAACAGGGGGGGGAGGCGATTTCCTCCACCCGCATCCGCCGGCTGTTGCAGGATGGCTATCCGGACCGTGCGGCTGAAAAGCTTGGCCGGCCCTGGGAAATCCGCGGCACGGTGGTGCATGGGGATAAGCTTGGGCGGGTGCTCGGCTGGCCGACGGCGAATATCTGGCTCGATCGGCATTTGGAACCGGCGCGCGGCGTCTACGCGGTCACGGTGGCGCTGCCGGGCGGGGGGACGGCCAAGGGGGTCGCCAATATCGGGCGGCGGCCAACGCTGGGTGGCGATAAGGTGACGCGGCTGGAGGTTTATATCTTCGATTTCGCCGGCGATATTTACGGCCAGGAAATCGGGGTGCGGCTGGTGCAGTTCCTGCGCCCGGATGCGAAGTTTGACGGGTTGGAAACGCTGAAGGCGGCGATTGAAGCAGATGTGGCGAATGCCCGCGCGGCGCTGGCTTGACCACCCGCACACCGCGCGCCCATATGACCCACATGAAAATCGTGATGATACCGGCGCGAATTACCCGCCCGGCCTTCCGCTGAAGGCCGGGAAGCCCCAGCCCCGTATCTTTCACCTTCGCCTCCGTTCCCCGGTGGCCCCTTTCAGCCCGCAAGGCTCAAAAACATGAATGATAGCCCCAAAGAGGCCCGCGATTATCGCGGCACCGTCTTCCTGCCGCAGACCGGCTTTCCCATGCGCGGCGATTTGCCGAAGCGTGAACCTGATACGCTGGCGCGCTGGGAGCGCCTGAAGCTGTGGGAAAGGCTCCGCGCGCAATCCAAGGGGCGCGAGAGTTTCGTGCTGCATGACGGCCCGCCCTATGCCAATGGCAATCTGCATATCGGCCATGCGCTCAATAAAATTCTGAAGGATGTGATCAATCGCGCCGCGCAAATGGCCGGCTATGATGCGAATTACGTCCCTGGCTGGGATTGCCACGGCCTGCCGATTGAATGGAAGGTGGAAGAAGAATACCGCAATAAGGGCCGCGACAAGGATGCGGTGCCGGTATTGGATTTCCGCGCCGAATGCCGCGCCTATGCCGAACATTGGCTTCAAGTGCAGCGGGAGGAATTCATCCGCCTTGGTGTCGCCGGGGATTGGGCGGATCGCTATGCGACGATGGATTTCGCCTCGGAAGCCGCGATTGCGGGTGAGATCGGCAAGTTTCTGATGAATGGGTCACTCTATCGCGGGCTGCGCCCGGTGATGTGGAGCCCGGTTGAGAAAACCGCGTTGGCGGAAGCGGAAATTGAATATCATGATCATGTCAGCCCAACGCTGCATGCGAAATTCCGCATCCTGAAAGCGGGGGCTGCGGATCTGGTGGGCGCGGATGTGGTGATCTGGACGACCACGCCCTGGACCATGCCGGGCAATCGCGCGGTGGCCTACGGCGCTGAAATTGATTACGCGCTTTTGCATGTCGAGGGTCTGGCCGAGAAATCCTATCTGAAAATCGGGGATCGGCTGCTGGTGGCGCTGCCCTTGCTGCCGCAATTTGAAAAGGATGCCGGCGTTGGCGCGCATAGCATCAAGCGCGTGATCAAGGGCGCGGAACTTGCCGGCGCGATTGCGGCGCATCCTCTGCGCGGACATGGCTATGAATTCGATGTGCCTTTGCTGCCCGGTGATTTCGTCACCACCGAAGCCGGCACGGGGTTTGTGCACATCGCGCCCGGCCATGGTGAGGATGACTTCAATCTGGGCCGCGCGCATCACCTGCCGATCCCGGAAACAGTTAACGACGACGGTACCTTTACCCATCACGCGCCGGGGTTTGAGGGCTTGCATGTCTTCAAGGCGCATACAGCCGTTTATGCGGCGATGGAGGCTGCGGGGACGCTCGCCGCGACGGGCAAGCTCACGCATAGCTACCCGCATAGCTGGCGGTCCAAAAAGCCAGTGATTTTCCGCGCGACGCCGCAATGGTTCATCGCCATGGATGATGCCAATGCAATCCGCGCCAAATCTTTGGATGCCATCGCCAAGACGCATTTCGTGCCGGAGGCGGGGCGGAACCGCATCGGTTCCATGGTGGCCGCGCGGCCCGATTGGTGCATCAGCCGCCAACGCGCCTGGGGCGTGCCAATCCCTGTATTCGTGAGCAAGCAGTCGGGCGAGCCTTTGCGCGATCCGGCAATCATCGAACGCGTGATGGAAGCCTTCCGTGCTGAGGGCGCAGATGCCTGGTATATGCCAGGTGCGGCGGCGCGCTTCCTCGGCCCCGACCGTGATCCGGCGGCCTATGAACAGGTGATGGATATTGTGGATGTCTGGTTTGAATCGGGCTCCACCCATGCCTTTGTGCTGCCGCCGCGTGGGTTGCCCTTCCCGGCTGATCTTTATCTGGAAGGGTCGGACCAGCATCGCGGTTGGTTTCATTCATCGCTGCTGGAATCCGTGGGTACCAATGGTGTCGCGCCCTTCAAGGCCGTGCTGACGCATGGTTTTGTGCTGGATGAGCAAGGGCGGAAAATGTCCAAATCCATGGGCAATGTCACCGCGCCGCAGGATGTGATGAAGCAATATGGCGCGGATATTCTGCGCCTTTGGGTGATGAATTCCGATACCTCGCTTGATCTCCGCATCGGCCCGGAAATCCTGAAGCAGCAGGCGGAATTGTATCGGCGTATTCGGAATACCTTGCGCTGGCTGCTCGGTAATTTGGATGGTTTCACGGAAGATGAGATCGTTCCCTATGCTGAATTGCCGGAGTTGGAGCGTTGGTTGCTGCATCGCTTGACTGAATTGGATGCGAAGATCAGGCGGGCTGTGGAAACCCATGATTGGACCGGGGTGTATCCGGAAATCCATCAATTCTGCGCCACTGATCTTTCAGCGTTTTATTTCGATATCCGGAAGGATGCGCTTTATTGCGATGCCGCTGATGCGCTGCGCCGGCGTGCCGCGCGCACGGTGCTTGATGTGCTGCATCGCTGCCTTTGTGCCTGGTTCGCGCCGGTATTGGTGTTCACCGCAGAGGAAGCCTGGCTGGCGCGTTTCCCGGATCAGGGGGGGAGTGTGCATTTGCTCGATTTCCCCTTTGTGCCGGAGGGCTGGAAGGATCCGGCGCTGGCCGCGAAATGGTCGCGGTTGCGCGATTTGCGGCGTGCCGTGACGGGGGCGCTTGAACGTGCGCGTGTTGCGCAGGAGATTGGTTCATCCTTGCAGGCCGCCCCTGTGTTGCATGTGGCGGCTGAGGATGCAGCGCTGTTATCGCCTGAGTTATGGGCCGAGCTTTGCATTACGTCGGGCTTTGGGCTTTCCTCGGATTTGGCGCCTGAGGGCGCTTTTGTGGCCGATGGTGTTGCAGATGCTGCCGCGGTGTTCCACCCCGCCCCAGGTGCGAAGTGCGACCGCTGCTGGCGCGTGCTGCCCGAAGTCGGCGATTGTTCGGTCCACCCCACCCTCTGCCGCCGCTGCGATGCGGTGGTCGAGGCGCTTTAATGTCGGCGGGGTCCGGGGAGACACTGTCTCCCCGGCGGGGGTCTGGGGGCAGCGCCCCCGGCCTATTCCGCCTTGGTTTGCTCTTTGCGGGGTTTATTTTCGTTTTTGACCAACTGACAAAGTGGTTTGTGTTGGATGTGTTGCTGTTGCCCGAGGTCCAGAACATCCCCCTGTTTTCGGCAGGCCCTTTCGGCCTTGATTTTTCAATGGTCTGGAATCGCGGTGTGACCTTTGGCCTTTTTTCCGGCGATGGTCCTTGGAATCAGTTGGTTTTGGCCGGGCTGGCGGTCGCGATTGCTGTGTTTTTGCTCCGTTGGCTGGCGCGGGCCGAGGGGCGGATGGTGGCGCTGGCCCTTGGTGCCGTGATTGGCGGCGCTTTTGGTAATGTCTTGGATCGCTTGCGTTTTGGGGCCGTGGTGGATTTCGTGGATGCCCATGCTTGGGGCTGGCATTGGTATGTGTTCAATGTGGCGGATGCCGCGATTGTTTGCGGGGTTGGGGTGTTGTTGTTGGATGCCTTGTTGCCGCCTCACCGAACGCCTAAAGATAGCGCATGATTCTGCGTCCCCAGACCCTGATTCCTGCTTTTGCCTTGCTGCTGCTTGTCGGCTGTGGGGAGAATACGGCGCGTTCGCTTGGCTTCATTCGGGATGCACCGGATGAATTTCGCGTGACGACCAGGGCGCCGCTATCCATGCCGCCGGATATGGCGGGTGGCTTGCCGTCACCGCGCCCCGGTGCGGTCCGCCCGATGGAGCGGAGCGCGCGGGAGGAGGCTGAGGCTGTGTTGGTGCCTTCGCTCGCGCTGCGTGACCCGCGCCAGCAGCCGCGGGCTGCCGGAGGTAGTGTGGGTGAGATGGCGCTTTTGCAGTCGGCGGGGCCGGCGGCTTCGCGCGATATTCGCCGTCAGGTTGATGAGGAAAGCCAAAGGCTCGATAGGCCGCCGCGCGATGTGGCGGATCGCTTGATTTTCTGGCGTGATCCTCCGCCGGCGGGCATTGCCGTTGACCCTGCGCGCGAGCGGGAGCGGATTCGTGAAAATGCCGCGCTTGGGATTGAGGGCACGGCTGGGGATACGCCCATCCAGCAGCCGCGGGCGCAGAACATTTGGCAGAGGCTTGGGTTCTGACTTAGTGCGTTTTCCGTTCACATTCGTTCACCGGACACGCACTAAACCTTTGTTTGGTCGCATTTTCCGAGTCGCCAAGTGATTCCACTTGGCTTGAAAATGCTCCGGCCAGGCTGGATTCCGTCCAGTCTAATACCATCTCTGGGGGCATGATGCGCTTGACCCGTCGCCAAACCCTTGCCTCTGCTGCGGCGCTTTGCGCGGCGAGCCCCGCCATTGCTCAGAATGCCGCGCCGCCGCCGCCGCAGCGCCCGCTTTTTGGTGCGCAGCATTGGCGGCTGGGTAATGGGTTGGAGGTTGCCTTCATCCCCTTCAGCCGGGCGCCGGTGGTGACGCAGTATCTGTTCTTTGCCGCGGGCGGGGCGGAAGACCCGGCGGGGCGTTCGGGTGTGGCGCATTTTCTGGAACACATGATGTTCAAGGGCAGCCCGAAGATTGGGGTGGGCGATTTTTCTCGGCTGGTCGCGCGGGAAGGCGGGAATGACAATGCCTTCACGTCGCGTGATGTGACCGCGTATCATCAGGCGGTGGAGGCTTCGCGCCTTGGCATGATCCTGGAGATGGAGGCGGACCGCATGGCCGCCGCGCTGATCCCGCAGGAATTCCTGGAAAGTGAGCGCGGTGTAGTGCTGGAAGAACGTCAGCAAAGGACGGATTCCAACCCACGGGCAAGGTTCCGGGAGGCTTTTACGGCAGCCCTTTGGGGCCGGCAGCATTGGGCAGGCAGGCCCATTATTGGCTGGGAGGATGAGATCCGCGCGATATCCCGCGATGATCTGGCCGGGTTCCATGCACGGTTTTACGCGCCGGCCAATGCGACCTTGGTGATCAGCGGCGCGGTGCTGGAAGTTGAAGTTCGGCGGCTTGTGGATAAGCATTACGGGGGCATTCCTGCGCGGGCAGCGGCAAGGCGGGATCGTGCGCCGGCACCAAGCCAGGCGGCGGAACCCAGGCTGATCCGGCGTGATCCAATGACGCGGGATGCGCTGTTCCTGAAGGCCTGGATGGCGCCCTCGCTGACCGCCGGTGAGCGTGCCCATGCGCTACCGCTCGAAGTGCTTTCGCATCTGCTTGGCGGCGGGCAAGGAAGCCGGCTGCATAAGGCGCTGGTGGAAACCGGCCTCGCGGTATCAGCCGGCACGGGGTATGACGGAGATGCGGCGGGGATGACGGAGTTTTACCTTTCCGCCATGCCACGCCCGGGGGTTACGCCCGAAAGGCTGGAAGAAGCCGCCAAGGCGGTGATTGAAACCCTGATCCAGCAGGGTCCCACGGAAGCGGAAGTGGCGCGGTCTATCCGCCAGCTTACGGCCGGCGCAATGCTGGCGCTGGATGGGTTTGGCGCCGGACCGCGCATGGTGGGTGGGACGCTTTCGATTGGCTTGCCCTTGGATGCGGTGGAGTTCTGGCCGGCGCGGATCAGTGCGGTGACGCGGGGTCAAGTGGAAGCCGCCGCGCGGGCGGTATTGCCCAGTGCCCCCAGTTGCACCGCCTGGCTGCTGCCCGCCGCATGAGCACGCAATTTCGCCTGCCCATTCAGCGGGTTGCCAGCAATGGGCTGACCGCCTGGCTGGTTGAGGATCATTCCGTGCCCGTGGTCTCGCTTTCCTGGTCCTGGCCGGGTGGGGCGGCGTTTGACGCACCGGGGCGAGAGGGGACAGCAGGCCTCGCGCTCGCTCTGCTGACGGAAGGGGCCGGGGATATGCCGGCGGCCGCTTTTACTGATGCGCTGCGCGATGCAGGGATTGGGCTTTCCTTCGGCGCGGGCCGGGATGATGCGGATGGCGGGTTTCGCTGCCTGATTGATGCTCTGCCAGAGGCTGAACGCTTGGCGCGTTTGGCGATGACCGCACCAAGGCTGGATCAGGCCGCGATTGAACGCCTGCGCGCGCGGGCCATTGCCGGCGCGCGACAGGCGCTGGAAACACCACGCGGCCAGGCCGGGCGCGCCTTTTGGGCAGCGGCTTACCCGACGCATACGGCTGGGCGGCCTTCAGGCGGCACGGCGGAGAGCCTGGCCGCCATCAGCGCCGATGATTTGCGCGGCCTGCTTGGCCAGCAATTGCGGCGGGACGGGCTGACCATTGCCGCCGCTGGCGCGATCAAGCCAGAAGCACTGGCCGGGCTGATGGATCGGCTTTTCGCGGGGCTGCCCGCGGGCGCCCCCGCAACGCCGGCAACGCTGCCCGCCTTCACCAGCTTTGGTCAGCGCGTGATCGGCATGGATAGCCCGCAATCCCAGGCGATCTTTGGGCATGAGGGGATTGGCGCGCGTGATCCGCAATTCGAAACGGCGCAGGTTGTGCTGCGGGTGTTAGGTGGCGGCGGGTTTTCATCGCGGCTCACGGAATCCGTGCGCGTGAAGCGCGGGCTGACCTATGGGATCGGGGTTGGGCTCGATACCGGTTTTGGCGGCGGCGTGCTTGTCGGCAGTGTCGCGAGCGATAATGGCAAGATTGCCGAGGCGCTTAGCGTGACGCGCGATGAATGGGCGCTCATGGCGGCTGATGGGCCGACTGATGCTGAAATGGCGGAAGCGATTGCGTTTCTGACCGGGTCGCTCGCGCTGCAATTCACCGATAGCCGACGCATCGCCAATACGCTGATCGCCATGCAGCGCAATGGGCGGCCGATTGATTGGCTGGATGGGCGGTCTGACAGGCTGCGCGCCATTACCCGCGATGATGCGGCGCGCATGGCGCGGCGGCTGCTGAAGCCTGAGGCACTTTCGGTGACGGTGGCGGGTAGGCCGGTAGGGCTGTAGTTTCAAAATCTGGCTGGGCTTGCGCCCGGCGCCAGCTTTGCGCAGGGTGCGTTTTTCTTGCAGGATTCCTCGCAGCACCATGCCTGATATTTCGGAACAAACCCTGATCCCCGCGCCGCTTGGCGTGGTTTGGCCCTTGCTGAGCGACCCGGCCGAAGTCGCGGCCTGTATCCCCGGCGCGCAACTGGCACCCTCGACCGGGGATGGGCTCTGGCGTGGTTCCATCAAGGTGAAATTCGGCCCGACTGTTGCTGCCTTTCGCGGTGAAGCGAAGCTTGATTACGACCATGATGCGCATCGCTGCAGCATTGAAGGGCGGGGGATTGATCAGCGCGGGGCATCGCGGGCGCTCGCCAATGGCGAAGTGCTGGCGGCGGCGGAAGGGAATAGCACCAGGCTGACCGTCAATGGCAGCTTCACCGTGACCGGGCCTTTGGAGACCTTCGCCAATGCTGGCGGCGTGCATGTGGCGCGCGCCCTTTTGGCGGAGTTTGCGAACAACATGGCGAACCGCGCCATGGCTGCCGCGCCGGCAGCCACACCCACGGCTTCGAACACTGGCGCGGATGCGCCCTCAATGGCGGCGGCACCAGCCGCGCCCCCTGCCCCGCCGCCACCGGCGCCGGCGGCGGAGATTAATGCTTTCGGCCTGCTCTGGCGGGCCTTTCTATCCTGGATCAGCAGTCTTTTCGGTAAAGGGAAAAACTAACCATGGCAGCACCCAAGCTTTCCGACGTTCTGGCAACCGTTTTCGCGCAAGAAGGCTGCGATACGCTTTTCACCCTGATGGGTGATGCGAATATGTATTGGACCGAGGCGATGCAGCGCCAGCCGGGGATGAACATCATCCATGCCCGGCATGAACATTGCGCTGTCGCCATGGCCGATGCCTATGCACGGGCCACCGGCAAGGTTGGTGTGGCTTCCACCACCTGCGGGCCGGGCTTCACGCAAATCATGACCGGGCTTGCCATTGCCGCGCGGGCCAATACGCCGATGGTGGTGTTTGCGGGCGATTCCCCCATCGCCGCGCCCTATTACATCCAGCAGATTGATATGGCGCCGCTGACGCAAGCAACGGGTGCGCATCATATCTCAGTGAAAACCATGGATCGCGCTTTGGAAAATGTGCGCGAAGCCTTCCATTTCGCGGCGCTGGAACGCCGGCCAGTCGTAATCAGCATTCCGATGGACCTGCAAAAGCAGGCCTATCCGCACATGGTGGATTACATCCCATCGGCTGATTATTTGCCCGCGGCGCAGCGCCCGCAGCCGGACCCGATCCTCGTTGAAAAACTGGTCGAGATGATTGCGGCTTCCGAAAAGCCCATCATCATCGCAGGCCGCGGGGCGAAGCTTTCCCAGGCGCGTGAGGCGATTGAGGAAATGGCGGAAGCCATGGGCGCGTTGCTCACCACATCATTGCAAGCCAAAGGGCTATTCACCGGCAATCGTTTCGCAATGGATATCTCGGGCGCCTATGCCAGCGATTTCTCGCGCGAACGCTTTGCGGAAGCTGATCTGGTGATCGGGCTTGGCGTTGGGCTTGGCGCCTATACGACGGAAAGCGGTTACCTTTATCCCGGTGCGCAAACGGTGCAGATTGATATCGGCCCGCGCGGGCTATGGCAGGGGCTGCGCACGGCGGATTTGCATATCCGCGCCGATGCCAAGGCGGCGGCGGAAGCCGTTACCGCCGCCATCAAGCGCCATGGTGCAGGCGGCAAGCGCTTCCGCAGTGAAGAGCTGGCCGCGCTGATTGCCGCCGATGTGCCGGACCGCAAGGAATTCACCATCGCCCCCGGCACGGTTGATCCGCGCAAGGCGATCATGGAATTGGATGCGGTGGTGCCGAAGGATTGGGATGTGGTGATTGGCGGTGGCCATTACCTCGGCTTTGCCATGACCTATCTGAAGGGCCGCGCGGCGGAACGCTATCATGTGGTGAGCGATTTCGGCGCCATCGGCAATGGCCTGCCGGCGGCGATTGGCGTGGCTGCCGCGCGCAAGGATGGGAAGGTGTTGCTGATTGAAGGTGATGGCAGCTTGCTGATGCATATCCAGGAATTGGAAACCGCGCGCCGCCATGGCACCAAATTCCTGATGGCGATCATCAATGATGGCGGCTATGGCGCGGAGATTCACAAATTCCGCGCTGGTAATATTGATGCCGGCATTGTCATTCATGGCCGCGGCGATTTGGCGGGTGTGGCCAATGGCTTTGGCGTACGCGGCCAAACCGTGAGTGCGCTCGGCCAAATGGGCGCGATGTTTGAGACCCACCAAAGCGGCAATAGCGCCAGCCTTTGGGATGTGCACACCGATGATACGGTGGTGTCCCGCCCCTATCGCCGCATTCATTACGGGGAAGCCTGAATCAAAAAGGGCGCTGTCCGATCAGGCAGCGCCCTTGATTTTGGTCAACGCCCGCGAAAGACGGGCGCTCTTTTTTCGCGGAAGGCGGCGAGGCCTTCCTGGATATCCTCGCTTTCCTTGCAAAGCCGCGCGCGTTCGGCACAGGCCGCGACATCCAGCCTGCCATGGCCGATTTCATTCAACGCCTGTTTCATGCCCTGAATGGCCAGCGGCGCGCCATTGGCGAGCGTGGTCGCCAGGGTGTCCACCGCCGTGTCCAATTCTGCCGGCGCCACCAAATGCGTGAGGTAGCCGATGCGGAGCAATTCTTCTGCCCCCAGCTTTTCCGCAGTCAGGAACAGGCGCTTCGCATTGTTCAGTCCAAGGCGAGAAACATAACGCTCAAGCCCGGTCGGGTAGTAATGCACGCCAAGCCGGGCGGCCGGCATGAACATTTCCATCCCCGTCACGCCAATGCGGAAATCCGCGGTAAGCGCGAAATCCGTGGAGCCGCCATAAACGCCGCCCTGCAAGCGGCAAATGGTCGGTACGCGCAGCGCTTCAAAACAGTCCGCCATGGCTTCGAAGCTCGGCGCGCGGGCGGCGGCTTCCTTGTCCTCAGCGAAGCCGCCCAAATGGAAGCCAGCGCTGAAGGCCGGGCCACTCGCGGCCAGGATCAGCACGCGGAGCGATGGGTTGGCATCCACCTGTTCCAGATAATCCATAATGCGGATGATATCGCCGGGCTCCACGCGATTGCGGTGGCGGGAGCGATGCAGCCGGATGGTGGCGCGGCTGCCTTCAATTTCCAGGCTGGGCGGATCAAGGCGAGTGTCTTCGGTCATGGCGTTCCTCTCATGCCAGGGGAGTTTCCCAGATTTCAGCGCGCTGCGCCATTGCCGGGTAGAAAATGGAAAGGGCGGCCGAAGCCGCCCCTTTTATGCTGCGGGAGGCATCACTCCCGTTTATGGAAAAGCCAGATCAGCCATCCACCTTGATGTTGTTGGCCTGGATAACCTGGCGGAATTCTTCCCGATGGCGGTCCAGGAAGGCCTTGAAATCGGTCGCATTGCGATACAACGGCTGGAAGCCGATCTGCGCCAGGCGGCCCTTGACCTCATCGGTTGCCATGGCCTTGCCGGTTTCGGCATCCAGACGCTCGATGATGGGGCGCGGCGTGGCAGCCGGCACCATATATCCGCCGAAAGCGCCGGCATCGTAACCCTCCACACCCGGCAGGCGGGCCAGCGGCATCAAATCCGGCTGCAATTCAGTGCCATTCTGGAGTGTAACACCAAGTGCCCGCACCGCACCCTGCCGGAACAGGGCCGAGGTCGCGACCAGGGTTTCAATCGCGAAATCCACCTGCCCCGCCGTCACTGCTGTCAGGCCCGGGGCGCTGCCCTGGAAGGGCACATGCAGCGCATCCAGCTTGGCCTTGGACAGGAACATCAGCGTAATCAGATGAGCCGCCGCCCCAATGCCAGAGGTGGCATAGGTGTATTTGCCGGGCTCCGCACGCACTTTGGCGACGAATTCCGCGGCATTCTGCGCCGGGAAATCCTTACGCACGATCAGCACGTAGGGGGAAATGCCAATCTGCGCGACGGGGGCAAAATCCTTGGTCACGTCATAAGGGGTGCGCTGCACCAAAGGCGCCGTGGTGAAAGGCCCGGTGGACGCCGCCAGGATGGTGTAGCCATCGGGCGCGGCCTTCGCCACCAAATCGGTGCCGATCATGCCGCCGGCGCCGGCGCGATTTTCCGGCACAATCGGCTGGCCCCAAGATTCGGCGATCTTGGTCGCGGTGACGCGGGCCATAAGGTCCGTCGCCTGACCGGGCGGCCAGGGCACAACCAGGCGCAACGGGCGTGACGGATAGGCGGCCTGAGCCTGGACGATGGCGGGCGCGGCAAGCCCAGCGGCCAAGCCGCTGGCGCCCAGCAATAAGGAACGGCGATCCATAATGAGCGTAGCCTCCTGTTTGGATGGGGCATCACTGACAGGTAAAACCCCTTGGCCCGCTAACTGGATCACAAAACTGTAAAAAACAAGTGTTGCCTAGAAAATTGGCAACTCTACCCTCTCAGGCTGCCTTGGCGGGTAGGGATTTTATCGCCGCGCGGAAGGCATCCAGGGTTTGCGCCACATCCGCGGCGCTATGCGCCAGGGACATGTAGAATTTGGCGTCCCCCTTCAGAATACCGCGTCCACGGAATACGCCATTCACATGCTTTTGCATGGCCATATCCTGGCGGATGACGCTGCGGTAATCCCGGATATCGCCCGTGGCATAGACCACATCGAATAAGGGCGGTTCGCCGACCACCTGGGCAGGGATGCCGGCCTCATGGATAAGGCCCGTGAGGCCCTCCATCAGGCTGCGACCGGTCGCGAAAATCTGCTCATAGGCGCCGGGTTCGCGGAGCACTTCCATGGTGGCGAGCCCCGCGACCGAGGCCACGGGGTTGCCGGAAAGGGTGCCAATCTGCGTCAGGAAGCGGTCTTCCCCCACCTGGGCCTTGTCGAACTGCGCCATGATATCGGCGCGTCCGCCCAAGGCCGCCAACGGAAAGCCGCCGCCGATGATCTTGCCCATGGTGCAGATATCGGGCGTCACGCCGTAATATTCCTGCGCGCCGCCATAGGCGAAGCGAAAGCCCGTTACGACCTCATCAAAAATCAGCGGAATGCCAAGCCGTGCGGTGACTTCCCGGATCGCTTGCAGGAAGCCGGGCTTGGGCGGGATCAGGCGCTGGAAGGGTTCCATGATCACGCCGCCAATCTCGTCATGCCGCGCTTCAATCAGCCGCACCGCCGCTTCAATATCATTGAAGGGCGCCACCAGCACTTCACCGCGCACGCTATCCGGAATGCCGGGCGTATCGGGCACCGCTTCGGGGAAATTAGCGAGCTTCTTGGGGGCGAGACTCATCAGCCCCCAATCGCTCATGCCGTGATAGCCGCCTTCGAACTTCACGATCTTCGGGCGCTTGCGATAGGCACGCGCAAGCCGCATCGCGTAAAGATCAGCTTCCGAGCCTGAGGAGACGAAGCGCACCTGCTCCACGCAGGGCATGGCGTCCACAATGGCGGCGGCCAGGCGAATGCCATGTTCATTATTGGCGAAGAAGGTTGTGCCCTTTGGCACCTGCGCCAGCACGGCTTCCGTCACCTTGGGGTGGTTATGGCCGATATACATCGGGCCACTGCCGAGCAGATAATCAATATATTCGCGCCCCGAAACATCCCAGACATGGGCGCCACGGCCTTCACGCAGGATGATCTCGGCCGGGAAATTGCCAAAATGCCCGCCGGGCAGCGCGCGCTTGGCAAGGGCGAGCAATTCCTGTTCTTCGGCAGAAGGGGCGATGCTGGACATGGCGCGGGTTCCTCAAGCGGTGTTGGGCGGAAGGCTAGAACATCATGGGATCGGATGGAAACAGACGATCCGTGCTTTGCTTCTATTGCGCGAGTGGTGGCCGCAGATGCGCCCAGGGGCGGGCTTCCTCAAAGGCGGCGCTCGCTTGCAGCACGCCAAGATCATCAAAGCGCCGCCCGACGATTTGCAGGCCAACCGGCAGGCCCGCTGGGGTGAAGCCACAAGGCAGGCTCGCGGCCGGGCTGCCCGACCAGTTGAAGGGGTAGGAGAATTCCGCCCACATCAGCCAATCCCAATCATGCTGCGGCCAATGCGCCGGTTGCAGGCGATTGGCGGGGAAGGCAGCGACACTGACAGCGGGCGTCAGCAGGAAATCATAGCCTTCCATGAAATCATGGATCTGCTGCACGTAATCAAAGCGCCGCGTGCGCATTTGCATGAATTGCGCCGTGGTGACATTGGCGTTAGCGCGCAGCATAGCGACAAAGCCAGGGTCCATGCGATTGGCGTATTGCGGCAGATATTCGGCGCGGCCCGCATAGACCGCGGGCCAGAAAAAGCGGATCAATTCCGGCCCCAGCTTTCCCCAAGGCGGGGAGACTTCTTCGATGATGGCACCCATATCCTCAAACACATGGATGGCGCGGGTAACGGCTTCGGCCACTTCAGGATCCACCCGCGCATGGCCAAGATCGGGCGAATAGGCAATGCGCTTGCCGCGCATGGAGGCCGCCTTTAATTGCCCGGCATAATGCTGCGGTGGCGCTTCCAGTGATGTGTAATCCCAGGGATGCGGGCCGGCCATGGCTTCCGTCATCAGCGCAGCATCTTCCACGCTGCGCGTCAGCGGGCCGATATGGGTTGCGAGTTCATTATTGGACATGGGCCAGCTTGCGACCCGCCCATGGGTTGGCTTGAAGCCATAAACGCCCGAAAAATGCGCCGGCATGCGGATGGACCCCGCGCCATCGCCGCCCTGATGCAAGGGCCCATAGCCGCAAGCCGCGCCAACACCAGCACCAGAAGACGACGCGCCGGCATTCAGCCCATGACCCCAGGGGTTATGGGTGATGCCGGAAATCGGCGCCTCACTGACGCCCTTCCAGCCCCATTCAGCGGCGGAAGTTGTCTTGCCGAGCATCATGCCGCCGGCAGCGTAAAGCCGACTGACGCAAGGCGCATCCACATCCGGGATGGTGCCTTGCGTGACAGCGCTGGCGAAATCCGTCTGCACGCCCTTGGTGTGCTGCAAATCCTTGATGGTGAAAGGAATACCTTCCAACAGGCGCGGCTTTTCGCGCTGCATGAACACGGTTTCGGAACGCTTCGCAGCAGCCAGTGCGATTTCTGGCGTGATCCGCATCATGGCATTCACGCGCGGTTCAATACGTTCGATGCGCGCAAGGATGGCCTGCACAACTTCAACCGGGGAGAGCTTGCGGCTGCGATAGGCCGCCGTCAGGTCACGCACACCAAGAAAGCCGATATCATCCGGGTTCATGCCGCTGCCTCCGCGTTTCAGGCTGGCTTGCCTATGGGCGAAGACTGCAACGGGGCGGCTTGGGCGGCAATGGTGATCTGGCTTGACGCTGACTGAAAAGGGGCAATAGCCTTTTGCAACCCTGGGGAGGGACAGAAGACATGCTCCGTCGAAATCTTTTGGCAGCGTCGGCAGCGGCTTTGGCCGCGCCGCGTCTTGGTGCAGCGCAAGGCCAGCCAGGGCGGCGCGTATTGCGCTTTGTGCCACAGGCCGATCTGGCGCTGCTCGACCCAATCCATTCAGTCGCGTTCGTCAGCCGCAACCATGCGATGATGGTCTATGACACGCTTTATGGTTGGGACGCCGAATTGCGCGCGCGCCCGCAAATGGCCGAAGGGCACACCATCAGCAATGATGGCCGCGAATGGCGCATCCGCTTGCGTGAAGGCCTGCGCTTTCATGATGGGGAGCCCGTGCGCGCGCAGGATTGCGCCGCTTCCATCCGACGCTGGGCGACGCGCGATGCCTTTGGCCAGGCGCTTTGGGCGGTAACCGATGAATGCGGCGCGGCCGATGATCGGACCATCCTGATCCGCCTGAAGCAGCCCTTCCCGCTTTTGGCCGATGCGCTCGCCAAGGTTGGCACGCATCTTTGCGTGATGATGCCCGAACGCCATGCCAATTTGCCATCTTCTCAGGCGGTGCCGGAGATGATCGGTTCTGGCCCCTTCCGCTTTGTGGCCAGTGAACGCCTGCCTGGCAGCCGCAATGTCTATGCCAAGAATGAGAATTACGTGCCGCGCCAGGAACCCGCTTCCTATATGGCCGGCGGCAAGCAGGTGCATTTTGATCGCGTGGAATGGCTCACCATTCCGGATGGTGCCACCGCTTCCGCCGCGCTTCAGCGAGGCGAGGTGGATTGGTGGGAATTGCCGGCGATTGACTTGGTGCCGCAGCTTCGCCGCGCGCGCGGCCTTAAGGTTGAAATCCTGGATCCGAATGGGTCAATTGGGTTCCTCCGGCCCAATCACCTCAACCCGCCGCTCGATAATCCGGCGATCCGGCGCGCCATTCTGCGCGGCATTGTGCAGCGGGATTTCATGACAGCCGCCGGCAGCACGGATGAATCGCTCTGGCGCGTGCCCTATGGCTTCTTCGTGCCGAGTTCCATCATGGCAAGCGATGAGGGGATGGATGCCTTCCGCAACCCAACCAGCGTTGCCGATACGCGCCGCGCGCTGCAGGAAGCCGGCTATCGCGGGGAGAAGATCAACCTGCTGGCGGCGACGGATTTCCCGGTGATCAATGCCATGAGCGAGGTGGCGGGGGATTATCTGCGCCGCATCGGGATCAATCTTGACTATGTCGCCACCGATTGGGGCAGCGTTACCTCGCGCATCCTGAACCAGAACCCGGTTGACCAGGGCGGTTGGAATTTCATGGTGAGTTGGACCGCGGGCAGCGCGCAGGTGAACCCGGCGGCGAATAACCTGATCCGCGGCCATGGGCGGAGCGCCATTTTCGGCTGGCCATCCGTGCCGGAATTGGAAACGCTCCGCAATGCGTGGTTCGCAGCACCCGATGATGCGGCGCGCGCCGCGATTGGCCGGCAGATGCAGCGCGTGAGCTTTGACCAGGTGCCCTATATTCCGCTTGGGCAATTCTTCTCGCCAACTGCGATGCGCGCTGACCTGACCGGGATGCTGCAAGGGGTGGCGCTGTTTTACAATATTCGGCGGGGATAAGGCGGGGCCTGCCTGCGCTTGAGCATTGACCAGCCTTACTTCCGCACGGCACAATGATCTCATGATTCAACGCGCATTTCTGGCAGGCTTCATCGGGCTGTGCTTCGGCACAGCCGCCTTCGCGCAAAAGCCGCCGCCGGCGGCGCCGGCCCCAAGCCCGCGGATAGCGCTGCCGAGCGAAAAACCCCCGCCCCTGCCCCGCCAAGGTGGAGGCTCCCCAGGCACGCAGGCCGATCTGCCGCGCGACAAGCCGCCGCCGCTGGCGCCTGGTGAACGCGCAGCACGCCGCGCGGTTTCTTCCGGCACCGGCTTTGTGGTTGCTGCACGGCGGATCATGACCAATCATCACGTGGTTGAAGGCTGCGCCGAAGTTGCAGCGCGCCTGCCGGATGGGCGCGAATTGCCGGCGCGCGTTATGGCAAGCGATGCAACGCGTGACTTGGCTTTG
>CALRPR020000020.1:0-49499 GCA_943370125.1 Allobosea thiooxidans
CCACAGAAACCTCAACCGACAAACCCCGCGATACGCAACACAAAACCGGAAAGGCAGTCCGGGAGTGAAGCCGCGTCAGCAATTTGCCTCAGCAGAAAATGGAGGCAGACAATCAACCAGGCGCAGGGGATCGTGAATAATGCGGGCTAGCTTTCATGTTTTTATATAAAAAATATGAAGCAAACAAAATAAAAAATGAGCAAAAACAAGCAGAGTTCGTTAAAATCATAAGGCAATACAAAGAAGACTTAGAGTTCAAAATAGGTTTCAGATTTAATGGATATCTGAATGTATTTAAAGATAGGCTTTTGACATTAGAAGATGATAAATCGATTACATTTCAAAGAGCTGGTTTAATTGAACTTCAGCTTTTTATGAAGTACAGTGGCGAACTTAGAGAAACTCTGAGAGAAGAATACGAGAAGAATTTATCAGAAGATAAGAATTTAACTGATGTAGCCAAACACAATATAAGGGGTGAAATGTTCTCGTTGCTTACCTCAATATTGAATAAAACTCAGTTAAACGCAATGCAGTTATTTGAAGAAAAAATTCTGGAATTAGCTAATAGTAAAGTCGATTGAGTTAATGTGTAATTGATGAAATTCTACGTACCTAATAACTGTATAGAGTTCTTCATAAATTGTGATGAGCTGATTGAAAAGGACGTCAATTTTTTTCAAAATACCAATTTTTTCTATGACTTTAAGCCCGAAGACGGAGTTCAACTTGTAGCACTGTCTAATATTTCACCTCCAATGCGTGATGGACAGAAAATTTGGTTCAGAGACAATGAAACGGTGGTTGGATTGTTGCTTAAGATGAAGAATAAAGAGCCATTACCACCAGTTACAGTGTGGAGTTTAGGTAAAAAATTAAAAGACTTTTATTGCGTCAGAGATGGTTTTCATAGATTTTATTTAAGTATCGCAATGGGTTACACACACATACCGATATGCATAAATGATTGGGATTTTGAGGTTTGATTTGATTTCAACTTTATATTTTTTTCTGTACGATGTGTAACCCAAAATTCTGAAAACTCGTTGATTTTGAAAAGAATTAAGCTGTTAAGATAATTATGTTGAAAACACTGAAAGTCACACAAAAGTGACACACAACTTTTGAATGGCCGTAAACCATTGATTTCATTTGGTTTTTTTCCGCGTTAGCATTGAGTGGGAGTAGCGCGCTTGCAACACCCCAAACTGATGTTCAATTGGCTATGCTGAAAGCCGCCTAACGCATCCTCCCCGCCGCTTCTGCCGCCAACCAAGCCAGCCTACCTTCCGCGAATACCGCAACCGGCGCGCGACGCGCTTCATCCACCACCACCACATCGCCGCGCAGCCCCGCTTCAAGCCGGCCGCGATCCTGCAATCCACAAGCCTCAGCCGGGTTGGCCGACACCAGCGCCCAGGCGCGCGGCAAATCAAGCACGCCTCGGCCTGCCATAATGAAGGCCGCTTCCATCATGGCCGGCCAGAAATAATCGGAGGCCAGCACATTGACCAAGCCACGTTCCGCGAGTGGCGCGGCAGAGGCCCAACCCAAATGGCTACCCCCGCGCACCACATTGGGCGCACCCATCACCACGGCTTCGCCGGCGGCACGCGCATCCGCCGCAACTTCCTCCGTAATCGGGAATTCGCAAATCCGCGCGCCATGGGCGCGGAACAGGGCGCGGCGTTCGATACTGTCATCATCATGGCTCAGCATGGGAATGTCGGCATTCGCAGCCGCTTCCGCCAAGCGGGTGCGCGCTGCGGGCACTTCATCACGCCGCGCATAAACTTGTTGTGCCAGCGCCATGAAGGCATCCGCTTTCATGCCCGCGCGCCCGGCATATTTCGCCACATCATCCAGATTGCCAAGTTTCTTCACAATACTTGGCGTATGGTCATTGAAACCAAGCAGATGCACATCGCCGGAAGCGATATCGGCCAAGGCATCATCCAGCGCATCAAAATTATCGGCTTCGAAGCGAAGGTGAACGCGAAGATCGGTCGCGCTGCTACCCTTTATCTCACGCAACGCTGCCTTCATGCCGCGCCAGGCGTCCAAGGAACGCAAGCCAGGTTCCCAGGAAAGCGTCACACCAAGATAAGCCGTGGTGATGCCGCATGAAATCAATTGCGCAGCGGAATCCCGCAAGGCGAGAGTGGCGGGAAAACCAATGCCAGGACGCGGTTGGAATTGCCGTTCATGCGCATCGCCATGAATATCCACCAACCCCGGCATGACCAACAGCCCTGAGGCATCAAAGCGCCGCGCATCGCGCGCTGGGTTTTCGGCAATGACGCCATCAGCGACAAACAGATCATCCGCCAGCAATTCAGTGCTGCGCAGGGTTCTTCCGCCTTCAATGATCCATGCCATGATTACGTCTCCAACACTAATTGCACGCGCGCGGCGGCGTAGCAGGAAAGGGTCCAATCCACCGGCACACCGGCGGGATCGGTATTCAGGGCCTCCGCAACAATCACGGGGCGGGAACGGGATTGCATCAAATGCTTCGCTTCTTCAGGGCTGGGCAGCCGCGCCGTGATGCGCGTGGATTGGCGCCGATAATCCGGCACGCCGCATGCAGACAAAGCCACGGTGATGGAAGCCTGAAGCGCCAGTGATTCCGCAAGCCCGGCAAAGCGCGGCAGTGGAAAATGATGCAGCCCCAGAACCAGCGGCCTGCCATTGGCAAGACCAAGTCGCGCAACGCGTAATACCGGCCGGCCACGACGGATGGAAAGCCCCGCCGCCACCTGAGCATCTGCGGTGATTTCAGTGATGGACAAAACGCGCCCCGCCGCTTCGCGATTCTGCCGGCGAATCGTCTCGGAAAACCGCGTGCGCGGCCCCAGCGGGTAATCCAGCACATCTTCCGCAACAAAGGCGCCACGGCCTTGTTCCACGCGAATTATGCCGCGCGCTTCCAATTCTTCCAAAGCGCGCCTGACGGTGTGGCGATTGACCGCGAAACGTTCGGTCAACACCGCTTCCGTGGGCAGCCTTTCCCCCGGCTGGCGCTTGCCCGCGGAGATATCCGCCTCCAACGCGGTCGCGATCTGGCGCCACAGCGCAACACCGGCGCCGCGTGCCAAAACAGGGTTTGTCATTAAAGTTTCAACCATGACCGCGCAAATCCATGACATATCCATATTGCACTGAGGCTCGCATCCTGTCTATAGGTCTAGACAAGTGACATGACCCAGACAGAAACCCCCTCCCCCCAGGCTGCCCGGCAACATTGGATGGCGACCCTGGCGCGAGCCTCGGCCGAAGATCTCGCCGCAAGGCTCGCCACCCTGCCGCCCTTTCCGGAACCGGAGACACTGCGCGCGCCGGAAACCGGCCTTGTGATGGTGCGTGGCCGCGCCGGCGGTGATGGCGAAGCCTTCAACCTTGGCGAAATGACCGTGACGCGCTGCGCGCTGCGTCTTGGGCCGCATATCGGCCATGCCTATATCGCGGGGCGCGACCATACCAAGGCAAGGCTCGCTGCGCTGCTGGACGCTGCCTTGCAGGATAGCGCGCTGCATCATGCTTGCATGCAGGCGGTGGTCGAACCGCTCGCCGCTGCGCAACAGGCAGCGCGCGCTGCCGAGGCCCGCAAAGCCGCCGCCACGCGCGTGGATTTCTTCACCATGGCGACCATGCGATGACCCATCTGAGCCCCGGCTTCGCCGACCCTGTATTGGATGCGCAAGCAAGCTTCCGCGCCATTCTGGAAGCCATGAGCCGCCCTGGCCGCATCCAGCGCATTGAAGCGCGCATCGCGCCCCCCGCACCGCTTTGCACCGCCGCCGCCGCAGCGCTGTTGAGCCTGGCTGACGCAGATACGCCACTTTGGCTGGATGCGGGTGACGCCGTTGCCGAATGGCTGCGCTTTCATTGCGGTGCGCCCATCACGCCGGAGATCGGCGCGGCGCGTTTCGCACTCGCCTGCGGCGCGGCACCATCGCTTGAAGCGCTTGATGTCGGCACGGATGAAGACCCCCAAATGGGCGCGACGCTGATCCTGCAAGTGGCCGGACTTGTCGCGGGCGATGGCTGGCGCCTGACGGGGCCAGGTATTCAGCACGAACATCGTCTACGCGTGCTTGGAGCGCCCGCTGATTTCATCGCCGCCTGGGCGCGCAACCATATGCTGTTTCCGCGCGGTGTTGATGTGCTGCTTTGCGCCGGCGATACCATCGCTGCCTTCCCGCGCAGTGTCACGATCACGGAGGGCTGATCATGTATGTCGCAGTCAAAGGCGGCGAGAAGGCGATCAGCGCAGCCCATGCCTGGTTGGATGAAACGCGTCGCGGTGATACCGGCCTTCCGGAACTCAGTGTGGCGCAGATTGAACAGCAAATGGCGCTGGCCGTTGATCGCGTCATGGCGGAAGGTTCCTGCCATGATCGCTTCCTTGCCGCGCTTGCCATCAAACAAGCCAAGGGCGATCTGATCGAAGCGGCATTTCTGCTGCGCGCCTATCGCACCACCTTGCCGCGCTTTAGTGCGTCAGCCCCGCTTGAGACCAGCCGCATGCGGCTGCTCCGGCGCATCAGCGCGACGTATAAGGATTTGCCAGGCGGACAGGTGCTGGGACCGACCTTTGATTATACGCATCGCCTGCTTGATTTTGCCCTTGCCGCCGAAGGGCGCGATGCACCCGCCACACCGGAAGCGCCAACGGATATGACGGATGTGCCGCGTGTGACGGAAATCCTGGCGCGTGAGGGGCTGATGCAGCGTGAAAGCATTGCTGAGACAGAACCCGGCGACCTGACGCGCGAACCGCTCAGCTTTCCCGCGTCACGCCCGGTGCGGCTGCAAAACCTGGCGCGTGGTGATGAAGGGTTTTTGTTGGCACTCGGCTATTCCACGCAGCGCGGCTACGGCAATGCACATCCCTTTGTGGGTGAAATCCGCGTTGGTCATATCGGCGTTGAAATCACGCCGCCCGAATTGGGCTTCGCCATTGATATCGGCGATATCGGCATCACCGAATGTCAGATGGTCAATCAATTCAAGGGCAGCCGCACGGAACCCGCGCAGTTCACCCGCGGCTATGGCTTGGTTTTCGGCCATGGAGAGCGTCGTGCGATGTCCATGGCGCTGGTGGATCGCGGCCTCAGGGCACGCGAATTGGGCGAAGAAGCGGATGCGCCGGCCCAGCAGGAAGAATTCGTTTTGTATCATTCCGACAATATCGAAGCGACCGGCTTTGTAGAGCATCTGAAGCTGCCGCATTACGTGGATTTCCAAAGCGAATTGGAAAACCTGCGCACCATTCGCCGCGCCGCCGAGGCCGAATTGCGGGAGGCCGCGGAATGACCGAAGCCGGCTACAACTTCGCCTATTTGGATGAGGCGACAAAGCGCATGATCCGCCGCGCCATCCTGAAGGCCGTCGCGATTCCTGGACACCAAATTCCCTTCGGTGCGCGCGAAATGCCGCTGCCCTATGGTTGGGGCACGGGCGGCATTCAGGTGACGGCCTCCATCCTCGGCCCCAATGATGTGCTGAAGGTGATTGACCAGGGCGCGGATGATACAACCAATGCGGTTTCAATCCGCCGCTTCTTCACCCGTGTTGCCGGCATTGCCACCACGGAAGTGACCGGTGAGGCGAGCATCATCCAAACGCGCCATCGCATTCCGGAAAAGCCGCTGACGGAAAACCAAATCCTAGTCTATCAGGTGCCGCAGCCCGAACCGATGTTCAGGCTGGAACCGCACCGGGCGGAAACGCGCAGGCTGCATGCTTTGGCCGATTACGGGTTGATGCATGTGCGGCTTTATGAGGATATCGCGCGGCTTGGCCATATCGCGAAAGCCTATGATTACCCGGTGATGGTGAATGAACGTTATCTGATGTCGCCTTCGCCGATCCCAGCCTTTGACAATCCGAAGATGCACCAAATGGCCGCCTTGCAGTTATTCGGCGCGGGGCGCGAAAAGCGCATCTACGCCGTGCCGCCCTATACGCCAGTGCGCAGCCTTGATTTTGAGGATCACCCCTTCCGCCCCATTCGCGCGCAGCATGCTTGCGCGATTTGCGGCAGCACAACCAGCTATCTGGATGAGTTGGTGACGGATGATGCAGGCGGGCGCGCCTTCATCTGTTCCGATACGGATTACTGTCAGGAACGGCAGCAAGCACCAAAGGCAGCAGCGGAATGACCCTATTGCTTGAAGCCAAAGGGCTGGACCTGAAGTTCGGCGCCATCGCCGCTTTGGATGATGTGGCGCTTGATGTCACTGCCGGAGAGGTTGTGGCGATTGTCGGTGAAAGCGGTTCCGGCAAGACAACGCTGCTGCGTGTGCTCGCTGGTCAGATGGCGCCGGATGCGGGCGCCGTGCATTACCTTGGCCGCGATGTGCTTGGCATGACAGAAGCCGAACGTCGCCGGCTGATGCGGATGGATTGGGGCTTTGTGCATCAGAACCCGCGTGATGGGCTGCGTATGGGCGTATCTGCCGGCGGGAATGTTGGCGAAAGGCTGATGGCACTCGGCGCGCGGCACTACGGCAATATTCGAGATGAGGCCAAGGCCTGGCTGCAACGCGTGGAAATAGATGCCGGACGGATTGACGATCTGCCACGGCATTTCTCAGGTGGCATGCAGCAACGCCTGCAAATAGCACGTACTTTGGTCACGCGCCCCAAGCTGGTTTTCATGGATGAACCAACGGGTGGTTTGGATGTTTCTGTTCAAGCGCGGTTGTTGGATTTGATCCGTGCGCTGGTGCGTGAATTGGGGCTTTCCGTACTGATCGTGACGCATGATATCGCAGCCGCGCGCTTGCTCGCGGACCGTATTCTGGTTATGCGGCGCGGCCAGGTAGTGGAACAGGGGCTCACGGATCGTGTGCTGGATGATCCACAGCATCCCTATACGCAGCTTTTGGTTTCATCGGTGCTGGCGGCATGAGTATTCTTCTACGTACGGAAGGTCTGGGCAAAACCTTCACACTTCATTTGCAAGGCGGCACACGCATCCCCGTGCTAGGGCGCGTTGACCTTGCGGTCAGCGCGGGCGAATGCGTGGCGCTTTCCGGGCCATCGGGTGCTGGTAAATCCACGCTGATGCGCTGCCTTTACGGCAATTACGGCGCCGGTGCCGGGCAGATCTTGCTCACGCATCGCGGTGCAAATCTTGACCTTGCCAGCGCAAATCCGCGCGCCGTGATTGAAGCGCGGCGGGAGAGCATTGGTTATGTTTCCCAATTCCTCCGTGTCATCCCACGCGTCAGCACCCGCGATATCGTGGCCGAACCCATGGTGGCGCGCGGCATGGCGCGGGAAGATGCGCTTTCCCGCGCCTCGGCCCTGCTTGACCGGCTGAACCTTCCAGAAAGGCTGCATAGCCTGCCGCCTGCGACTTTTTCGGGCGGGGAGCAGCAGCGCGTGAACCTCGCGCGCGGATTTGGCCCGCGCTATCCCGTGCTGCTGCTGGATGAACCCACCGCGAGCCTCGATGCCGGCAATCGCGCCATTGTGATTGGCCTGATCCATGAAGCGAAGCAGGCCGGCACCGCCATTGTTGGCATTTTCCATGATACGGAAGTGCGCGAAGCCGTGGCGGATCGCGTTTTCACCGTTGAACCGATGCAGGATGCAGCATGACCGTCGAGACCATTCTGACCAATGCGAAGCTTGTCCTGCCGGATGCGGTGCTGCACGGAACGCTTGTGCTGCGCGATGGGCTGATTGCGGATATTCAGCCAGGCGGCAGCCACACCGCCGGCGCGCTAGACCTTGAAGGGGATTATCTGATCCCCGGCATTGTTGATGTGCATACGGATAATCTGGAACGCCAGGTGTTGCCGCGCGCCAATGCGCGCTGGCCATCGCGTTCCGCCATGATTGCGCATGACGCGCAATGTGTGGCCGCCGGTGTCACCACCATTCTGGATGCGCTTTGCCTGGGTGATCTTGGCTTTGATACGGAACGCGGCCAGACCTTTCTGGATGGTGTGCGCGACCTTGATGAGCTTGCCGATATGGGCGCGCTGAAGGGCGAGCATTTCCTGCATCTACGCTGCGAATTGCCTGCGCGCGACATGCCGCCCGCGCTTGATCCCGTGGCGGATCATCCGCGTGTGGTGATGGTGAGCCTGATGGATCACTCACCAGGCGTTGGGCAATATCGTGACCTTGTGCGTTATGCGGCCATGCGCAAGCGCCAGACGCAATGGAATGATTCGCAAGTGCAGGCGCGGATTGATGGCCTGTTGGCGCAACGTGCGGAGCTGCGCGAGAAGCAGCGCAGCTGGCTGCTGGACCGTATTCGCCATCGTAACCTGCCGCTGGCGTCGCATGATGATGACACGCCTTCTGAAATCGCGCGAAATTTGGCCGATGGCATCACGATTTCAGAGTTTCCCGTGACCATGGACGCTGCACGCGCAGCGTATGACCTCAAGGTTGAGGTGATTGCCGGCGCGCCCAATATTGTGCGCGGCGGCAGCCATTCCGGCAATGTCGCCGCGGCTGATCTGGTGCGCGAAGGCTTGGCGCAAGCTTTCGCTTCCGATTACGTGCCGGCTTCCATGCTGGAAGCCGCCTGGCGCGCGGTGGAAGCAGGCGGGATCACGCTGCCTCAGGCGATTGCGATGGTGACGGACACGCCGGCGCGGATGGCAAGGCTTGCTGATCGCGGGCGACTCACGCCGGGGCTCAAGGCTGATTTGGTGCGCGTACGCAGCATTGGCGATATGCCGCTGGTGCGCGGCGTTTGGCGTGACGGGGAACGGATTGCGTGAACCCCTATCGCATCGCGCTTTACTACGCGCCTGAAACGGATGATCCCTTGCATCAGCGCGCTTCTGCCTGGCTTGGGCGCGATGCTGTCAGTGGCGCGGAAATACCCCAGCCAGCCATTGCTGATGTTGATATCGCGGAGGTCACCGCCGACGCGCGCGGCTATGGTTTTCACGCCACGCTGAAGCCGCCCTTTCGCGTTCAAGGTGACATGCAAGCAGCACTGCAAGCCGCGCAGGATTTCGCCGCGCGCACCGCACCCTTCGCCTTACCGCCGCTTCAAATCACCGATCTGGATGGTTTCCTCGCGTTGCGTGAGGCAGCGCCCTGCTCTGCCCTGCAAGCGCTTGCAGATGGCGCGGTCACGGCGCTTGATCCGCATCGTGCGCCCGCGACCGAGGCTGAGATTGCGCGCCGCAAACCGGAAAAACTCAGCCCACGCCAGCGTGAATACCTGGCATCCTGGGGCTATCCTTACGTCTTCGCCGAATGGCGCTTTCACATGACGCTTACGCGGCGTCTGACGCCCGCAGAGAAAGCCATCATCCTGCCAGCGGTTACTGAAGCGCTTGGTGATGCGCCAGCAGTGGCGCGCACGGTCACGGATATCTGCATCTTCGCCCAAGCCGCGCCGGGTGTGCCCTTCACTATCCTTGAGCGTCTGAAGCTGCGCGGTTAAGCGCGGCCAGAACGCGCGCGACACCTTCCGCCACATCGGCGTCGTTCATCACGCGCTCAACGTCCAACCCATCCGGCAGAGCGACCTCACGCGCCAAGCGTGCGGCGATATCTGCGGTAGTTTCGCGGCCACGCGCGGCAAGGCGGGCGGCCAGAACTTCCATCGGGGCAGTGATATTCAGCACGCGCAAAGGGTAGCGCGCGCCAGCTTCCAGCAGGACAGCGCGGGAGAGATTGGCAATCACCACGCGACGCGCTGCCATATCTTCTTCAATATCGCGCGGGATGCCGTACTGCAGCCCATGGGCTTCCCATGATAGCGCAAAGCCACCGGCGCCGTGCCGCGCCGCGAAATCCGCCTCGCTCAGCGCTTCATGATCCTCTCCGCCTGCCTCCGCCGGGCGGGTGATGGCACGGCGCACAAAGCGAAAGCGGGCATCATGCGCGATTGCGGCGCGCGCACCGGCCATCAGCGTATCCTTGCCCGCACCCGAAGGCCCCACAACTGCAATCAGCATCCACTCATCCTGCCCAGCTAAACCACCGGCTTGCGCCGCAATTCCGGTTCCATCAACTGCGTAAAGACATCGGCGCCAATACGCTCCAAGGCGCCGTCATCCAAGGCGGCGCGCGGGTCTTCGGCATTGCGCAGATGCTTGTATTCGTCGCGGAACTCCCAACCCGCCGCGCGCGCCAGCAGATGCACCCAATTCATCACGCTGATGTCTCGGCCACGTTCCAACGCCACGGCTTCGCGATGGCAGGAATGGAAAATGGTGCAGAGCGTATCCGCCCCATGCCGCGCCATGGCCGCAAGATTGGCCTGATGCGCCGCTGCCAAAGCGCCTAGCACGCCCGCCAAGGCGGAACACATATGGCCTGGCAGCGCCTCATCCTCCTCCACCAATTCAAGCCCAGGGATCAGGCGCAGCAGGTTTGACACCAGATCATTCACTGCAACGCGTGGCTGAAACCCGGCATGGCGATGCAGCAGAACCCGCACGGGTACTGGCTTCACAAGCAATTCCTGCAAGGCGGCGCGGCGTTCCCACAGCACTTCCGTCACATGCGCCGCTTCAAATTGTGCGGGCGTTTCCGGCACCATCACATCCGCCATTTTCATATGGCAGGAAGGGCACCAGGTGATCACCTTATCGCGCCCTGTCGCATTAAAGGCCGCAACGGTGCGCCGGCCCATGCCTTCCGTGATGCGCGCATTTTGTTCGGTTGGAGAACCACAGCAATGTGAAGGCCCACCGCGCGGCGCGGCATCCACGCCAACGGCTTCCAGAAACCGCGCCGTCAGGCGCAGGATATCGCCATGGCGCAGCAGATTGCAGCCATACCAAAAGACCGCGCGCTCTGTGGGCAAGGGGTGATGCGTTACAGCCATTCCGCTTGCTCCTGTTCCGTCAAACCAAGCCGCGCAAAGCCTTTCACGCTGGCAGACCAGCCACTATCCGTCTTTACCGGCAGCAGCGGCGCCCCATCCAAAGCGCCGCGGGCACGCATGCCGGCGAAGCGCATCATCAGCGCGACATCCAGCTTTTCGGGGCAGGCACCATTGCAGGCAGCGCTGCGCGTACAAGCGCCAATCCAGGCGAGTGCCACCGGTGAAGCTTCCTCACCCAGCAGCAGTGCGCGCATGCCGGATGCAACCTCGGCCGGATCAGCTTCAGCGACGCCCGCGGCAAAGCGCGTCATTGGGCAGGCTTGCACGCAAGCACCACAGGCCGTGCAGGCTTGCGCCATGCGCGCGCCTTCGGTCGCGATGCGCGCGGCCAGACTCACGCCTCGGCGCCGATCACCGCAATGGCTTCAATTTCAATGCGCGTCAGCGGTGTGGTGAAGCTGGCGCCTCCAACGCAGGTGCTGGCGGGCGGCACAGCAAGCGGCGCCAGGATGCGCCGGCGCACCGCATCAAAGCCGGCATAATCGCGCATATCGGCCAAATAGGTATTCAGCTTCAGCACATCGGCGAAGCTGCCGCCTTCCTGTGCCAAGGCGCGCGTCAGGCGCGCGAAACATTCCTCGGCCTGCGCTTCCACGCCTTGCGTTTCAGCCGCACTGCCGCGTGCGGTCACGCCGGAACAGAAAACCAGCTTCGCACCGCCCGGCAAGGGCAGGCTGCGTGTAGGGGCAAAGGCGGGTTTGGGTGGGGCGGTTTCGCCCATGGCTGCAATCCTTGGAAACAGCGCCAGCTTGCCGCGCCCTACCCGCCCGGCACAAGCTTAATAACGCCGCAGCGGTACGCGCCAAGCCATGACGGAAGCAGCGCCCATCAGCACGGCGGCGATGATGAACAGCCCACGGAAGGGCTCGGCCAAGGCAGCGCGGAGCTGCGTCACACCATCGCCACCAAGCCGCGCGCCCAAGCCGCCGAGATCGGTAACCAGCGCGGCGAAGCCTTCGGTCAGCGCCGGGGTGAAAAGCGCCATGGCGCCAAAGATCGCCGCCGCTGCCACAGCCGCGCCAAGTGCGGCGCCGAAATTGCGCGAAAACGCCACGCCGGCTGCCGCAATGCCAAGCCGTCCCTGCCCCGCCGCCGCCTGCACCGTGGTCTGCACCACCGGATAGGATGTGCCAGAACCGAAAGTGGCCACGCCGAGCAAGGCCAACATCAGCCAAAGCGGCATGGCCGGCGCGAAAAATGCCAGCAGGCTCCAAATCATCGCCGCCACGGGCAGGCCGATGCTTGGCCACAGCATCGCATGCCCGGTGCGCGCCACCATCTTGCCGGAGAAAAACGCGCCGAAGGATGAGCCAATCGCAATCGGCAAAAGCACCAGCCCGGCATTGGCCGGTTCAAGCCCGCGCACCACTTGCAGCCATAATGGCAGGAAGGAGATCAAGCCCACCTGCGCCGCCACCACCAGGATTGAAAGCGTCAGCAGCCGCCAGATGCTGGCCTCGGCAAACAGGGGCAGCGGTAGCAACGGTTCGGGCTGGCGGCGTTCCACACGCAGCAGAGTGACACCAGCAAATAGCGCCAGCGCGACCAGGCCAAGAATCAAGGGCAGATAGGCCGCATCAAAACGCCGCGCGCGATCAAGTGCCACCAAAGCCGCACCCATGGTCAGCACAAAAAGCGCCAGGCCCAGCCAATCAAAACGCCAACGCCGCCCGGCATGATCCGGCACAATATCGGGCAGGCGGCGCGCGATGAAGGCACACAGCAAAGGCAAGGGCAGCAGAAACCAGAAAATCCAGCGCCAGCCGAAAGCCTGGGTAATGAAGCCCCCCGCCACCGGCCCGAAGGCTGAGGCAAAGCCATAAGCCCCCGCAATCCATGCCTGGAATTTGCCGCGTTCGCGCGGCGGCACAGTCTCACCGATCAAGGCCTGGGTGAGCGTCAGCAGCGCGCCGCCGCCAAAACCCTGGATGATGCGCGCGATAATCAGGCTTGGCAGATTGGGCGCCAGCGCGCAGCCGGCACAGCCCGTGAAGAAAATCGCCAGCGCCACAAACAATAAGCGCCTCCGGCCAAAGAAATCGCCCAATTGCCCAAACACCGGCGCGGCGCAGGTGGCCGCGACCAGATAGGCAATCAGAATCCAGGAAACCTTCTCAATCCCGCCCATATCGGCGGCAATATCGGCAAGCGCAGTGGCAACGATGGTCTGATCAACGGCGGATAGGAAAATCACCAAGGCAATCGCCGGAAAGCCGCGCAGAAAACGCGCGCGGAGTTCCGCCGCCGGGTCAGCCGCCATCACAGGGCGCCGCTACGCCCCATTTCCAGGAATTTGTCGCGCCGGCGTGCGCGCAGCGTGGCACCATCCAAAGCGAGCAAGGGTGTCAGCAGCGCCTCAATCTTGTCGCCCAATGCCGAGATCACTGTCGCGGCATCGCGATGCGCGCCGCCCAAGGGTTCCGGCACTACCACATCCACCAGGCCAAGCTTGCGCAAATCATCGGCGGTCAGCTTCAGCGCCTCCGCGGCAGTGCTGGCCTGCGCAGCGTCGCGCCACAGGATGGAAGCGCAACCTTCCGGGCTGATCACGGAATAAATCGCGTGCTCCAGCATGATGATGCGATCCGCCGCCGCCAGCGCAATGGCGCCACCTGACCCACCCTCACCAATGATGGTCGCAATGAAGGGCACGGGCGCATCCAGCCCGGCTTCGATGGACCGCGCAATCGCTTCCGCCTGGCCGCGCGCTTCCGCGTCAATGCCCGGAAAGGCGCCAGAGGTATCAACAAAGGACAGGATCGGCATGCTGAAACGCCCGGCCAATTCCATCAGGCGCCGCGCCTTCCGATAACCCTCGGGCCGCGCCATGCCAAAATTATGTTTCACTCGGCTATCGGTATCATGCCCGCGTTCGGTCCCCAGCACCACCACGGCGCGGCCACGGAAGCGCCCCATGCCGCCCACCACCGCCGCATCATCGGCGAAGGCGCGATCGCCTGCGAGCGGCGTGAAATCCTGGATCAGGGCCGCGATGTAATCTGTCGCATGCGGCCTATCGGGGTGGCGCGCAACCTGCGCCTTCTGCCAGGGGGACAGCTTGGCATAGGTGGTCTTCAGCAGCGCTTGGGCTTTTTCGCCGAGGCGACCGATCTCCTCGGCTACATCAATGCCGCCGGCATCGGTGGTCCGACGCAGCTCCTCGATCTTGCCCTCAAGCTCGGCGATGGGTTTTTCGAAGTCCAGAAAGTGACGCATAGGGTTGGGTTAGCCGAAATCCGCTCGGGATGCGACCCCTACCCTTGAAAGGGGGTGGTGCTCAGTCACAAGGGCACGCAGCCGTTCCTCCAGCACCTTGGTGTAGATTTGGGTGGTGCCGATATCCGCGTGTCCCAACAGGATTTGCAGGCTGCGCAAATCCGCCCCCCGTTGCAGAAGGTGCGAAGCAAAGGAATGCCTCAGCACATGCGGGCTGACCCGGCCGGGGTCGAGCCCCGCCGCCAGCGCTACCTCCTTCAAAATCAGGCCCAGCCCCTGCCGCGTAACATGCCCCCCCGCCCCCCGAGAGGGAAACAGAAACCGGCTGGGCTTGCCCTTTTCCTCGGGCCGGGCGGCCAAGGCCAAGGCACGGGCGCGTTCGGAAACCGGCACCAGCCTTTCCCGCCCGCCCTTGCCGCGCACCGCAACCAGGGGGGCGCCGGGGCGAAGGGCAGCCGCCGGCAGGCTGACCAATTCGGTAACGCGGAGCCCGCTGCAATAGAGCATTTCCACCACCGCTGCCGCCAAAGGCCCGCGCTTGCCAGGCAGGGCGCCGGCTGCGGTGATCAGTGCCTCCACCTCCTCCTCCCGCAGTGCCTTGGGCAGGCTTTGCGGCAGGCGGGGGGCTTCCAGCAATTCTGAGGGGTCGTCAGCGCGAACGCCCTCTCGCAGCAGGAATTGATGGAATTGGCGGATGGCGGAAAGCCGCCGTGCCTGGGTGCGCGCGGCCAGGCCCTGCGCCGCCAGGCCAGCCAGCCAGGCGCGCAAAACGGCGCTATCGGCGGCATTCAGCGCCACGCCTTTGGCGGTGGTGAAGGCCGCGAAATCCTCAAGATCGGTGCGATAGGCGGCCAGCGTATTGCGCGCCGCGCCGCGCTCAGCCACCAGCATTTCCAGAAAAGCCTCAACATGGCGGGAAAGCCCCACCTGGGCAGCTGCAGGTTTAGCGCCCGCGGAAGCGATCATTGGGGATGGTGCGCTCCACGGCCTGAGGCGTCACGCTGGGCGGAAAGGCACCAAGCAGGATCAAGCCCACGGCAAAAAGGCCAAGCACCACGGCAGCAACCAGCAGAATCGGGTTACGGAACATGCTGGCGGCTCGGCTCCCTCTCGCTTTCCTGAAATCGTGCTAACGCTCAGCCCCAAGATGCGCAACTCTATCTTTGATGATGCCCTGCCGACCCTGCCGGAACCCGCTGCAAAGCGAGATCCGGCACGGCCCAGTATTGTCCTGGTCGGGCTGCCTGGGGCGGGGAAATCCGCGCTCGGGCGGCGGCTGGCCGGGCTTCTGGGCCTGCCTTTTCGAGACGCCGACACGGAAATCGAAAACGCCGCCGGCATGCCGATCACGGAAATCTTCGCCCGCTATGGTGAGCCGCATTTCCGGGATGGTGAGCGGCGCGTGATTTCCCGCCTGCTGGCCGGCCCGCCTTTGGTGCTGGCAACCGGCGGCGGTGCCTTTGCCGATGCCGCCACGCGCGCTGCGATTCGCGCGAGCGGCGCCATTTCCATCTGGCTGAAATGCCCGCTTTCGGTGCTGATCCGCCGTGTCGCGGGGCGCGAACATCGCCCCATGTTCCTGAATGCCGATCCGGCCGAGGTGCTGCAGCGCCTGATGAACACCCGCCACCCGCTATATGCCGAGGCTGACATCACCCTACCCTGCAATGATGAGAGCCTGGACAACACCACCCGCCGCCTGGAGCAAGCCTTGAAGACCCATCACCCGCCCGAACGCGTGCCCGTTGGTCTTGGCGAACGCGCCTATGAAGTGCTGGTCGGGCAGGGCTTGCTGGCGCGCGCCGGCGGCTTGCTGGCCCCGGTTTTGCCCGCCAAGCGCGTGGCGATTATCTCGGACGCCAATGTCGCGCCGCTGCATCTGCCAGTTTTGCGCGCCGGCTTGCAGGAAGCGGGCTTCGCCATAGCCGCGGAACTGACCGTGCCCCCCGGCGAAGCGAGCAAGGATTTTGGCCGGCTGCATGGGTTATTGGATGACCTGCTCTCGGCCGGCGTGGATCGGCGCACATCGGTGATTGCGCTTGGCGGCGGCGTGGTGGGGGATTTGGCGGGCTTTGCCGCGGCGATTGCGATGCGCGGCCTGCCCTTCGTGCAAATCCCGACAAGCCTGCTGGCCCAGGTGGATAGCAGCGTTGGCGGCAAAACAGGGGTGAACCTCAAGGCCGGGAAGAATCTGGCCGGCGCCTTTCATCAGCCGAGGATCGTGCTGGCGGATACGGATACGCTCAGCACCCTGCCGCCGCGTGAATTGCGTGCCGGCTATGCGGAAGTGGCCAAGCACGGCTTGTTGCAGGGCGACTTCTGGCATTGGTGCGAAGCCAATGGCCAAGCGGTGGTGGCGGGGGACGCCGCAGCCTTGACCATTGCCGTGGTTGAATCCTGTAAACTGAAGGCCGCCGTGGTCGCCGCGGATGAGCGGGAAGAAAGTGCCGAGGGCGGGCGCGCCTTACTCAATCTTGGTCATACTTTTGGACACGCTTTGGAAGCGGAAGCGCGCTTTGATGGTTCTGTGCTGCATGGCGAGGCTGTAGCGGTCGGGCTTGGCTTGGCGGCTTCGCTTTCCGCGCGGCTTGGTCATTGCAGCCAGGAATGGCCTTCGCGCGTGATTGCGCATCTGACCGCTTGCGGCCTGCCCGCGCGCATCACCGATCTGCCGCGCCGCTTCACGGTTGATGCGCTGCTTGGGCGCATGGCGAAGGATAAGAAAAACCGCGATGGCAAGATGCGCTTCGTGCTGCTGCGTGGCCCTGGTGATTGCTTCACCAGCAGCGATGTGCCGGCGGAGATGGTGGAGAAGCTGCTGCGGGATGAGGGGGCGGGGTGAGCAGACGCCTTTAGCCTTGGTGTAAGAGACGTCCCCTACCGGACGCATGGCCGCCGTTTAGCGCAGCGGCCTGCGTTCCCTCAGCCTGACAAGGGGCTCATTCTTTTGTTTGTACGGAGTTGTTAAAGCCCGCCCTATAAGTGTCGCGCCGTCCAGTATTCAAACTTGACGGCTGTCACCAATTAAACGATTCTGTAGTTAAATCGGAGAAGTCGCTTGCGCAAACCTCGGATTTACATCGACGGGTTCAACCTGTCTCTTGAGCAGGGGACCGGCGTTGCAACCTATGCGCGGAACCTTTCTTTCGCCTTGCGCGACCTTGGGGCGGAGGTTGGTGTTCTATACGGCACTCCGAACTCCACGATCAGCTTTCATTCCATAATGCGCGAAATCGCCTTTTTCGAGCCGCGCCACAGCAAACAATCACTGCTTGAAAAAAACTTGATTGATTTGTGGTGGGCCATGACCCTCCACTTTGGAGAAATCGTGACGCAGGTACCAATGACGGATCGCGTTATCCGCGATACCTTCCGTGCCCGCCTTCCCCACTTCGACCATATCTGGAACGTTCATCAACTTTATCAAAAGGGGGAACTCTACGGCAAGTGGTTTGGCCGGCGCATGAATGTCTATTTTCGTGAAACTCCGGATATCATGCATTGGACCTATCCCTTGGCGCTCCGCATCGCCAATGCCAAGAACATTTATACTTTGCATGATCTAGTGCCCCTGCGTCTGCCTTACACCACGCTAGACAATAAGCGCCATTATTTTCGTCTTGTCCGGCGCCTAACCAGAAATGCCGATCACATCGTGACAGTAAGTGAAGCGTCGAAAAAAGACATCATCAACCTTTTCGGTATTCCCGAGACACGTATCACCAATACCTATCAAGCCGTTGATATCCCAGCACGCTACCGCAATAAGCCCATCAGCGATGTCAAAAGCGATGTGGAGGGTACATTCGGCCTAGCCTACAAGAACTATTTCCTTTTCTTCGGCGCCATTGAGCCCAAGAAAAATGTCGGACGCATGATTGAAGCCTATCTTGCTTCAGGGGTAACCGACCCGCTCATCATCGTAGGCAAAAAAGCCTGGAAATCTGAAGAAGAGCTACGTCTGATCTCTGATAATGAGCATGTCCGATATTTACTGACAAACGGCAACATTACCGAAAGGCGCTTCCGAGTTCTGCATGTTGACTACGCCCCCTTCCCCCTTTTGGTAAGCCTAATCCGCGGCGCAAAGGCCGTACTTTTCCCATCGCTTTATGAGGGCTTTGGCTTGCCGGCTTTGGAAGCCATGTTCCTTGGTACACCTGTTCTAACCTCTAATACGGCTTCCATGCCGGAGGTTGTCGGAAATGCAGCCTTACAGGTGGACCCCTATGACACGCGCGCCCTGGTTGAGGGGATCCGCGCGCTCGATTCTGATGCCGATCTGCGCGGTCGTCTAGCGGAAGCTGGACCTGTTCAGGCGCAGCAATTCTCCCCCGAACGCTATCAAGCGCGGCTGGCCGAAGTATATGGTAAATTCACCAAGCTTTCGCGATAACATTGGCATGATACGAAAACTGTTTCGGAAGCTGCGGAGATATACTGAAACCCGCGCGTCCCGCGCTGAACCAACCCTCGAAATTAGCGTCTTCTTCAAGTCAGAGGGCGACAGGTTGCGTGATGATCAGCGCTGGGCCGAAGCCGCTGCCTCATATGCCAAATATCTTGAAACAAACGCGGATGACTGGCCGATTTGGGTACAGCGCGGACATTGCCTCAAGGAAGCGGGTGACGTGGCGGGCGGGCTGGCCGCTTATCGCCAAGCATTGGCCCATGCACCAAATGACAGTGATCTGCATTTGCAGATTGGTCATGCACTCAAGCTTCTGGGGCAGCCGAAGGAAGCGCTCGATGCCTATCGTATTGCCCTGGCCCTGGACGCCGAAAATCACGATGCGCGAGCGGAGACCCTTACGCTGGAGCATCTTCTGGCTCCTCCGGAAGTGGCGCGTCAAAAAACAACCCAACCGCGTTCAACGCGTTTGATGTTCGATATCACTGATCTGGTCCAATACATGAAGGAATGGCGCATCCCAACCGGTATTCAGCGGGTGCAGCTTAATGTCATTCATCATGCCTTGACGGACTTTACGGAACGGACCAATCCGATCATCATTCATTTCGATCAGAACCTTGGTACCTGGCTTCCAATCAGCAGGGATACCTTCTTCACTATGCACCATGCCGCCCAATCAGGTGATGATCTGGATGAGGAAGACTTTCTGGCGCTTTTTGAAATGTCAGGGTCTTCCATCGAGAATGAAAAGGCCTTCGAACAACAATTAGAAGAAAATGATTTTATACTGGTGAACCTGGGCACTTCATGGTGGATCGAAAACTACTTCCTGAAGATCCGTGAACTACGCAAGAAATACGGCATTCGGTATGTGCCCATGATCCACGATGTCATCCCGCTCATGACTCCGGAACATTGTGCTGATAGACTGGTGGGGGAATTCAGCCAATGGTTTTCAACCCTGGTGCTGGAGGTTGACGGCGTAGTCACAAATTCCACATGGTCCGCCATGGATATCAGGCATCATGCATCAAGTTTGATGCCAGATTTCAACCTGCCTGTGCATCCCGTGGCACTCAATGGCGACATGCGGAAATATCTTTCCGATCGCGAAATCCTACCAACTGATGCGTTGCGGCATATCCTGCCGCCGAATGCCAACTTTATTCTTTGTGTGGGCACTCTTGAAAGCCGCAAGAACCACCTTCTTTTGTTTAAGGCTTGGGAAACGCTGCTCGACAAACATGGTGCGGCGTCCGTGCCCTTCCTCATATGTCTTGGAAAATCCGGCTGGCTCTTTGAAGAAGGGGCTGAATTCCTGCGTAGCCGGCCAAGCCTTAACAGCAAGATCTTGCTCATTTCAAGTATCAGCGACAGAGCGTTGGAAACGCTATATCGAGAGAGTCTTTTTACCGTTTTCAACAGCGTTTATGAGGGCTGGGGATTACCGGTCACTGAGAGCCTTTCCTACGGCACGCTGCCATTGGTTGCCTGCAATACCTCACTCAGTGAGGCCGGCGGCCGCGCCGCCGTCTATTTCCGGGCGGATGATGTCGATGATCTAGTGGCCAAGCTCGAAATGCTGATCTTCGATGATACAAAACGCCTTGAACTGCGCGATTATGCGCGCACTAACGCCAATCTGCGTGAATGGCGCGCTGTCGCGGAAGATTTCATTGAACGGATCCTAACAATCGAACCGTCGGCCAGTGCAAGGCAGGAAGCAGTGCTGCGCGTGCCCATTGGCCGGCCAATCCATCTCGGCAAATCGGATGCCTTGTTACCAAGTTTCGATCTTGCAATGGCGAATTTGCTGCGTGACGGGCTGAATTGGCACAGGCTGGAAGATTGGGGCTGCTGGACAGCACCAGGCACTGCCATGATCCGACTGCCACTGCCGGATGAAGCATTGGGGCAAGATCTTTTGCTTTTTCTTCGGCTGCGCGGCACCGCTGTGGATACTTCGGTCAAGTTTCAGTGCCGCATTGACGGAAAGCCTTTGTCTGAACCAATACAACGCCTGATCAGCGATGGCACTCGGCACAGCCTTGGCTTCCGGTTCCGATCAGACTCACGGAACCTGACCCTGGCCATAGATGTTGGGCAGGGAAGTTCGCTCGGCCCAGGCGATCGGGATGTTGGTATCGGGGTCACGCATGTCATGATATGCCGTACAGATGATATCAAGGCCAGGCAGGATTTCATGATGCGCTTCCCTGAATTGCAAGAACGCATCCGGCTGCAACAGCATATGATGCTGGAAGTGACAGAGTTGCCGGGTCAATGATAGCGAAAGAGCGCTGTACAAAGACGATATTCTGAACCGCCCCGGGTAACTCTCAATAAGAAGTGGCTCGGTTCCTCGCTACAGTGTGTCGCTTCCGATAAGTGTGTCCCCGGCACGTTGATAGGCACGTCTTGCCGATAGCGCGACAATCTGTATGAGCGGCCATAATGCTTCATCGAAAAATACCCCCGGGCTGTGCTGGCAACCTCAGTACATTCTAATGTCCATTGAGCCGGTGCATGTCGGGCCATTCCCGAATAGGCGGCGACATCACAAACCTGCCGCGCAACTGTAATTTTAATGAAATATTGGCGCGTTACATGCCGACGTTGGTGACTCTCAAACGTTCGAGGCTTTGGCATGTCTGCTCGTAAAAATGTTCTCCTGATCGTTGTTGACCAATGGCGTGCCGACTTCGTCCCCCATCTAGGTGCTGGCTTCTTGCGTACCCCGAATTTGGACCGCCTGTGCCGAGAAGGCGTGACTTTCCGGAATCACGTGACCAACACGGTGCCTTGCGGCCCAGCGCGAGCGAGCCTGTTGACCGGGCTTTACCTGATGAACCATCGCGCGGTGCAGAACACGGTGCCGCTGGATGCGCGCCACACAAACCTTGCCAAGCAGCTGCGCCTCATCGGCTATGATCCCGCGCTGATTGGCTACACCACGACCACGCCCGATCCTCGCACCTCTGGCCCGCGGGACCCGCGCTTCACAACGCTTGGCGATTTGATGGATGGCTTTCGCAGCGTTGGTGCTTTTGAACCAAGCATGGATGGTTATTTCGGCTGGCTCGCGCATCAAGGCTACCAATTGCCCCCGCGGCGCGAAGATATCTGGCTACCGGAGGGTGAGGATTCCGTGCCGGGCGTTACCGATAAACCCTGCAGAATTCCTGCCGAACTTTCTGACAGCACTTACTTCACCGAACGTGCGCTCACCTATCTGAAGGGGCGCAACGGGAAGCCTTGGTTCCTTCATCTTGGCTATTACCGCCCGCACCCCCCCTTCATCGCGCCTGCGCCTTATCATGCGATGTACAAGCCATCTGACATGCCCGCGCCGATACGTTCGCCCAATTGGCAGGATGAAGCGGCACAGCATCCGCTCCTTCAGCACTATCTGCGCGATATCAAGCAGGGTTCCTTCTTCCACGGCGCCGGCGGCGCAGCGAGCACGCTTGACGAAGCCTCCATTCGCCAAATGCGCGCCACTTATGCCGGCTTGATTAGTGAAGTGGATGATTGCCTTGGCCGTGTCTTCGCTTGGCTTGAAGAAAATGGCGAGTGGGACAATACCATGATCATCTTTACGTCTGATCATGGTGAGCAGCTGGGTGATCACTGGCTTCTTGGTAAGGTCGGCTATTTTGACGAAAGCTTCCGTATCCCGCTCGTGGTCAAGGATGCTGGGCGCACCACGCGTGCTGGTGCAATTGAAGAAGCATTCACGGAAAGCGTGGATGTCATGCCCACTATTCTGGAAGCGCTTGGTGGCACCACGCCGCGCAGTGCCGATGGGCGTTCATTGCTGCCATTGCTGGATCACGCGGCGCCCCAGGATTGGCGTGATCAATTATTCTATGAATATGATTTCAGGGATGTGCATTATTCGCAGCCGGAAACTGCGCTTGGGCTTTCCATGGATGAATGTGCCCTATGCGTCATTCAGGATGCTGAATTCAAATATGTACATTTCGCTGCGCTGCCGCCCTTGTTCTTCGACCTGAAGCAAGATCCGCATCAGTTCGCGAACCTGGCGGAGGATCCCGCCCATGCGACACGCGTGAAGGAATATGCGCAGAAGGCGCTGTCCAAGCGCATGCGCCACGCGGAAAAGACGCTGACGCATTATCGCGCCACGCCGCAAGGACTTGAAGAGCGCATCCTGCTGCACACCACCGCCCGCCCCGCTGAATAACGCCCCCTTTCTGAGGAGATCCCCCATGCTGCGCCGTCATCTGCTTGCCGCGCCTGCCCTGGCCGTATTGCCGAGCTTTGCCATCGCTCAATCGGATCAGCGCCCCGCGATCACCATCGCGGTACAGAAGATCGTGAACAGCAACACGCTGGAAGTGCTACGCGAACAGTCGAATGTGGGGGAGCGCGTCTTCTTTACCTCGCTTTGGGAAGGGCTGATTAGTCGGAACTGGCTTGGCAATCTTGAATCACGCCCAGGCCTCGCCACCGAATGGCGCCGCATTGACGATAAGACAGTGGAATTGTCGCTACGTCGTGGTGTGCGCTTCCACAATGGCGACGAAATGACGGCTGAGGATGTGGCCTTTTCCTTCGGTGCTGAACGTATGTTTGGCACGGGCACGCCAGGTTCCCCGGCGACTGGCACCTTGTTCACACGGATCCCGGGCCAGGGCCCGCAGGGTAAGGAGCTCCCGCCAGAAGTGGTTGCCGTCTCACGCCGTATTTGGCCGGCGCTTGAGAAGGTTGAAGTGCTTGATCGCTATACTGTTCGCTTCATCAATAGGACGCCTGATGTCACGCTGGAAGGGCGGCTCGCGCGTTATGGTAGCGACATCTGCTCGCGGCGTGGCTTCATGGAAGCGGGCAGCTGGCTTGATTGGGCACGTAAGCCAATCACGACCGGACCCTACATGGTTGCGGAATTCCGCCCCGATGTTTCGCTTACGCTTGTGGCCCATGATCAATATTGGGGCGGGCGCCCCCCGCTGCGTCAGATCCGTTTTGTGGAAGTGCCGGAAGTGGCGTCCCGGTTGAATGGTCTGCTTTCCGGCGAATATCAATTCGCCTGTGATATGCCGCCTGATCAAATCAGCAGCATTGAACGCAATCGTGCCTTTGAAGTCCAGGGTGGAACCATTCTCAATCATCGCCTCACGGTGTTTGACAAGAACCATCCGCAATTGCGCGATCCGCGCATTCGCCGCGCCATGACCCATGCCATTGATCGTCAAGCGATTGTGGACAGCCTTTGGGCGGGGCGCACCGTGGTGCCGAAGGGTCTGCAGTGGGAATACTATGGTGAAATGTTCCATGCGGATTGGTCTGTACCTGCCTTCAATCTGAATGAGGCAAGGCGCCTGCTGCGGGAGGCGAATTACCGCGGTGATCCCATCCCCTACCGCCTGCTGAACAACTACTACACAAACCAGAACGCGACCGCACAGGTACTGGTTGAAATGTGGCGACAGGCTGGCCTGAATGTGCAGATCGAAATGCGCGAGAATTGGGCGCAAATCTTCTCCCGCGAAACACCACGCGCAGTGCGCGATTGGTCCAATAGTGCGCCCTTCAACGACCCGGTTTCTTCTATCGTGAATCAGCATGGGCCAAGCGGCCAGCAGCAACAGGTTGGCGAATGGACTAATGAGGAATTCAATCAACTATCCGGTGAATTAGAGACCAGCACGGACCGCGCACGCCGTCGTACCGCATTCCGCCGCATGCTTGAAATCGCAGAGCGCGAAGACCCCGCCTTCATGGTTCTACACCAGAATGCGACCTTTACCGCAAAGCGCCGCGATACAGTTTGGAAAGCAAGCCCGGCCTTCGCGATGGATTTCCGGCCCGGCAATTTCGGGAATTGATGTCATGATGCATCGTCGTATTTTACTGAAGGCGCCGGCAGCCCTTCTTGCTGCGCCGCTTTCCGCCCCTGCACTCGCTCAGGCGGATAATCGCCCCGTCTTGACGATCGCCGTCCAGCGGCTTTCCAATTCCAATACGTTTGAACCGCCGCGCGAACAATCCAATGTCGGCTTTCGGATTCACGGGCTTTATTCGGAACAATTGATTGGCACGGATTGGCTCAATAATGCCGCCCTGGTGCCTGGATTGGCCACTTCTTGGAAGCGCGTGGATGCGCGGACGCTCGACCTTACCTTGCGGCAGAATGTTAAGTTCCATGATGGCAGTCTGCTGACAGCCGAGGATGTGGTCTTTTCCTTCAACGAACGTCTTTTCGGCACGCAAGGCGCGACTGGCGCTGGGCGTAGCACGGTGCTGGCTGGGACCGCCACGAAGGAACCGCCAGCGGAAGTTGTTGCCGTTGGCCGACGCACCTATCCAGGGCTTGAGCGGATCAAGATCCTGGATCAGCAGACCATTCGCTTTGTCAATCGGCTTCCCGATGTGACCTTGGAAGGACGCATCGCCCAGAGTGTTGGCGCAATCCTCTCACGCGCTGCCTTTGGGCGTTCCGAAAGCTGGCTCTCTTGGGGGCGCACGCCAATCGGCACTGGCCCTTATCGTATTGCGGAATTCCGTCCCGATACGCTTCTAGTTCTTGAAGCGCATGATGAATATTGGGGCGGCCGCCCACCAGCACGGCGCCTGCGCTTCGTTGAAGTGCCGGAAGTTTCCGGGCGACTCAACGGGCTTTTTTCAGGCGAATATGATTTCGCCTGTGATGTGCCGCCAGATCAGATCACGGTGGTGGAACGGAATCCGCGTTTCGAGGTTTTGGGGAGCCCGATCAACAATATCCGCAAACTAGCTTTCGATAAGACGCATCCCGTGCTTGCTGATGCGCGCATCCGCCGCGCCATGACGCATGCCATAGACCGGCAAGTTCTGGTGGACGCGCTTTGGGCCGGCCGCACCAAAATCCCGCGCGGCATGCAAATGGAAAGCTATGGGCAGATGTATCTGGCGGATTGGGAGAACCCCCGCTTTGACCCTGCTGAGGCGCGCCGACTGCTGCGTGAAGCCAATTATCGCGGCCAGCCCATCCCCTATCGCTTGCTCAACAACTACTACACCAATCAGGTCGCCAATGCGCAGATCATGGTTGAGATGTGGCGCAGTGTCGGCATCAATGTTGCCATCGAAATGAAGGAAAACTTCGCTCAGGTGACGGAACGCACACCTGGTCGCGGTGTGCGCGATTGGTCCAATACCTCCGTCTTTGGTGATCCGGTGGCGGGGCTTCTCCGCAGCTTTGGCCCCAATACCGAGGCTGAGCGCAATGGCGAATGGGCGAGTGCCGAATTCAATCAAGCATCAACCGCGTTGGAGGCTGAAACCGACCTGAACCGCCGTCGGGAACTATTCCGCCGTGTCCTGAGCATCGTGGAACGTGAAGACCCCGGCTACATCACGCTGCACCATGCGGCGGCCTTTACCGCCAAGCGGCGCAATATCGAATGGCGCGCTTCTTCCGGCTGGGCGATGATGTTTGGCCCTGGCAATTTGCGTGTTGGCGTGTGATGCCGCTGGTCAGCCTCACCGGGCTTTCGGTTGCTTTTGACGGAGCGCCTGCGCTGCGGGGCATTGACCTTTCGGTCTCTAAGGGTGAAGCGGTTGGGCTTGTCGGTGAAAGCGGCTGCGGCAAATCGGTCACTTGGCTTGCGGCGCTTGGCCTGCTGCCGCCCAAGGCGCGCATCACTGGCAGCGTCATGCTTGATGGGCAGGAATTGATCGGTGCGCCGCCTTCCATACTTGAAAAAGTGCGTGGCGGGCGCATCGCGATGATCTTCCAAGACCCGGCAAGTAGCCTCAATCCCGTGCACAGGATTGGCAAGCAGATCACGGAAGCACTCGCTTTGCACAGGAACATGGTGGGGCAAGCTGCACGCAGCGAAGCTAAGCGGTTGCTTGATCTTGTCGGCATCCCAGATGCCTCGCGGCGCTTGGACGCCTATCCGCATGAATTGTCAGGCGGCCAGAATCAGCGTGTCATGATTGCAATCGCACTTGCTGGGCAACCTGAATTGCTGGTGGCGGATGAACCGACCACGGCGCTTGATGTGACGATCCAGGCGCAAATTCTTGAGCTTTTGAAAGAACTGCGGCGCCATATGGGGATGACCTTGGTGCTGATCAGTCATGATCTGGGTGTTGTGGCTGAATCCTGCGAACGCGTGGCGGTAATGTATGCGGGGCGCATTGTGGAAGAAGCACCGATCAACCAGCTTTTTTCGGCCGCCGCGCATCCCTACACACAAGGCTTGATAGGCGCTTTGCCGCCAATGGATGGGCCGCGGCGGCGGCTTGCAGCAATACCTGGTGGTGTTCCGGAACCCTGGGCCATGCCGCCGGGCTGCGCCTTCGCCCCACGCTGCGCGCACCAGGTGGCGGCGTGTGATACGGCCGCGCCAGGATTGATACCCCTTGCCGCAAGTCACCGCGTTGCCTGCCTACAGGTGGCGCAAATGCCTATACCGCGTGAAAGCGTACCAGCATGAAACCCGGGGGCGCTCTACTGGAAGCGGAAGGCTTGGTTCGCCGCTATGCGATGCGTCGAGGCATTATGGGCCGCTCAGTGGAAGTGCGCGCCGTGGATGGCGTATCGCTGAAATTGGAACGGGGACGCACTCTGGGTCTGGTGGGTGAATCCGGATGTGGGAAATCCACCACGGGTCGCCTGGTGCTAGGCATCGAGATGCCTGACGCGGGGCGGGTCAGTTTTGAAGGCGCAACCATGCCTCAACCGGGCAGCACAGCCTGGCGGAAGCTGCGCGCGCGCATGCAAATGGTATTTCAGGACCCGCTGGGTGCCTTGGATCGCCGATTGCCGATTGCAACACAAATCGCAGAACCACTCGACATTCACGCGATCGGCGCTGCTTCAGATCGCTCAGCCCGCGTGGAGGCGCTGCTGCGCGCTGTGGGCCTTAGGCCGGATCAGGGCGCGCGTTACCCGCATGAGCTTTCGGGCGGTCAACGCCAGCGCGCAGTGCTCGCGCGCGCTCTGGCGACTGACCCCGCCGTGCTGGTCTGCGATGAACCGATCAGTGCGCTTGATGTTTCCATCCAGGCGCAGGTGATGAATCTGCTGCTAGATCTGCAGGAGCAGTTCGGCACGTCAATGCTTTTCGTGAGCCACGATCTGCGCGCCGTTCGGCAGGTGAGCCATCGCGTCGCTGTCATGTATCTTGGCCGCATCGTGGAAGAAGGGGAACCCGATGCGGTGCTGCACGATCCGGCGCATCCATATACACGCGCCTTGGTATCTGCCATTCCGCATCCGGGACGCACGGGGCAGCGCATGGTGCTGCAGGGCGACCCACCCAACCCCGCCGACCGGCCATCCGGTTGCGCCTTTCATCCTCGCTGCCCTGTAGCGAATAGCCTTTGTGCGCGTGAAGCGCCGGTATTGAAGCCCCGTGCTGATGGGCGGCTTATCGCTTGCCATGTCGCGCATGGGGAAGTCACCGCGGGACACGGCTTCACGGGGCAGGAGGCCGCCTGAATGCTTCGCTTCATTGCATCACGCTTGGCGCGCGCTGCGCTCACCATTGCCATGGTGGTCACTTTTGCTTTTATTGTGCTGCGCCTTTCCGGTGATCCTGCACAGATCATCATGGGCGCTGACGCGCCCCCTGAAGCGGTTGATGCCTTTCGTACCGCCTGGGGGTTGGATGAACCGATTTGGGTTCAGTATTTCTCCTATTTCTGGGCGATTTTGCAGGGCGATCTGGGCCGGTCCATGCGCGATGGGCGTGATGCGATTGTGCTGGTCACTGAACGCATTCCAGCCACCCTTGCGCTGACTCTGCCGGCACTGGCCATCAAGATCTGCCTTGGCATTCCGGCGGGGATTTATGCCGCGCTGCATCGCAACTCCCTTGCTGATCGTATTGTGATGATCATCGCCGTGGCGGGCTTCACCGTTCCTTCCTTTGTTCTTGGCTTGCTGCTTGTGCTAGTTTTCGCCGTGCAGCTTGGTTGGCTTCCATCAGGTGGGCAGGAAAGTTGGCGTCATGGCATTCTGCCGGTGATTACCCTTGGGCTTGGCGGCGCGGCCGTATTGGCGCGTTTCACGCGCAGCGCCATGCTGGAAGTTCTTGGGCAACCCTTTATCCGGACAGCAAGCGCAAAAGGCGTTCCCTGGCGCGCCGTGGTCACCGGCCATGCTTTGCCAAATGCCGCCATCCCGACTGTAACCATCATCGGCTTCATGGTTGGCACGCTGATAGCCGGCGCTGTGGTGGTGGAGAGCGTATTTTCCTGGCCAGGTGTGGGAAGGCTTCTGGTGGTCGCCGTCGCCAACCGTGATCTCGCCGTTGTGCAATGCATTCTTTTGTTGGTGGCTATCACCATGGTCTGCGCAAATCTGATCGTTGACTTGCTCTATGGCCTGCTAGACCCGCGGCTGCGCGCTGCGCCAGGAAAGGCTGCCTGATATGCCTGAAGCGCCCCTTGTCGTGGCTGCATCCACGGCGCCCCCCAAGCGCCAACGTGCAGCGCTACCTGCCTTGGTCATTTTTGGCATGGCCTGGTTGATGCTGATGCTGGCGGTGGCAGTGCTTGCCGATGTGATTGCCCCTTACGCCTATACCGCACTCGATTTGCGCAACCGGCTTTCACCGCCCATTCTGTTCGGGGGGACATTGATTCATCCGCTTGGGACTGATGAATTGGGGCGGGATGTGCTTTCCCGTCTGATCTACTCCATCCGTACGAGCTTGCTGATTGCCTTTGGTGCCACCATTATTGGTGCGGCTGTTGGGACCTCGCTTGGTTTTCTTGCCGCGCATTTTCGTGGCTTGGTTGAGCAGGCTGTTTTGGCGCTGGTAGATTTTTCCGCATCCTTGCCCTTCCTGATTTTGGCGCTCGCGGTGCTGGCCTTCTTTGGCAATTCCCTTGGACTACTGGTCTGCCTTTTGGGTTTGCATGCCTGGGAACGCTATGCGCGGATTGCGCGTGGGCTTGCGTTGGCTGCTGGTGCGCAGGGCTATGCCGCTGCGGTGCGCGGGCTTGGTGCTTCGCCCTGGCGGATTTATGGGCGGCATGTGCTGCCCAATATTGCCTCCACCTTGATTGTCTCCATGACGCTGGCCTTTCCTGAGGTCATCTTGCTCGAGTCAGGCCTGTCCTTCCTTGGCTTGGGTGTGCAGCCGCCAGAAACCTCGCTCGGTTCCATGGTTGGCTATGGGCGTGAATATCTTACACGCGCGCCTTGGATTCTGCTGGCACCCGCCAGTGTCATTATCCTCACCACGCTTTCTGTTTCGTTGATTGGTGATTGGCTGCGTGATGGGCTGGACCCGACGCTGAGGTAGCATCGCGCCAAGCCTTATTCATCAAGAAGCGCGACGCAATGCGGTGGGATAAAGGCGACCAGTTGGGCCGCGCATCGCTTCAAGCACGAAGCCGCGCGGCATCTCATGCAGCTCTGCCACCGGCGTGAAATCTGCCGCTTGGTCAAAGGCGCTGCGCAATGGGCGCCCTTCCATCCCTGTAGTTTCAATGCCGAGCATGTGAAGGATTGTGGGGACGATATCCGTCAGGTCAGCGGGTTCTTCCGCCACTGCGCCATGGCGAAAAGCGCCACCTTGCATCACAAGAACGGTGGCGAGTTCAGCGCGATGCAGCCCACCATGCATGCCGCCGCCTTCTGGCACATCAGGCGCATCAAATGGCGCGGTACCCGGAAGGCCCCATTCGTCCAGCCCTTCATCGCCGGCGAAAGTCGCCACCAAATCGGCACTTCGTGCATGTGCACTGCCCAACAACGCAAGCGGCACGGCCTCTCCCGCTGCCAGGATTGAAGGGTCCCGCGCCAAGACCGGCCCCGCCCAGGGTTGAGATGCCAGGAAGCTGGCCACTTGCGATGCCATGGCGCGGTCCTTCAGCCAAATGCCAGGTGCCGCTGCGGGTGCGACCACCACATCAACATCCGCCCCCATGCCGGTGCCAGCACGGAAGCCTGCGCGCTGCAGTTCTGTGCGCAAACAAAGCTTCCCTCTGCCGGTGACATGGCCATGGTCAGATAGGACAATAATGGAAATTTCCTTCGCATCAGGCTGAGCGTCTCGCCATGCGATTATCCGGCCAAGCACGGCATCGGCCGCAAGAAGAGCACGCTGCGTATGCGCCGCCCGCAACCCACCCCAATGGAAGGAAACATCAGGTTCGGACAACCAAAGCAGGGCAACATCCGGCTTTATCTGTGGCAGCACGTAATCGAGCAGCACGCGCTCGGCGAATTCAACCCGCGCTATATTCGGTACCTCTGCGGGCGGTGTTGCGCCCATGGCTTCACGCACGCGTCGCGCGGTTTCGCCTTCGGTATCTTCAACATTCCAACGAAACGCACCAAGGCGTTCTGCCGCCGGGTGAAGCAGCCGCGCTGCCCCCGCCGTGCCGGCGCTGACAAGCGCAAAGCTGAGGCCATGCGGTGCAAGGCGCTCTGCCAAGCTGGCGCGTTGCAATGGCGATTCTGCGCCAGCCGCGAGCGCAAGCACATCCTCAACCAATTTTGTCCTGAGCAGACGATCAGGCGCCACCGATGCATCAAATAGCGTATTGGCGACAAGCCCATGGCCCCCAGGGCGACAGCCTGTGATCAGCGATGGCGTGGCCACGCGGGTTTCTGACGGGAAAATGCTGCGGGCGTTGCCGAAGCGCGTTCCGTTGGCAGAAAGGGCAAACAGATTGGGTGTTGCAATGGCGTTGACCATATCAGGCCGTAGCCCGTCTAGCGCCACCATGATGAAGCGTGTCATGAAAATGTCATCCAAAAAAGATCGAGGGAATTAGAGAGCAGGTCTCTCGCATCAAGCCGATTGCCACAGTGCATGAATTTTCCCCATGGAGGAGAGCTTCTACAAATCGCGATTGCTCATACTATCCTTGCTGTTCAACAGGAATAGCTCAGCTGCTTCTTTGCACATAAAATGATGAAATCGTTGCAGCGGTTTACGAACCTGAGCATTGACTGAAAACAAAATGAAACGGGAGGGCTCTGCCCTCCCGCACCCACCCGCAAAGGGAACAGAGCGTTTGCAGCTTCCGCTGCCCAAGCACTGTTTTTAGTTTGCGCGGATGATTTACCGCTCCGGCCTTCGGCCTCCGCGGATCAGACGCGGCGTCCCTTTGAACCCATTCAGATATCGAGCATCAACCGGCGCGGGTCTTCCACGCTTTCCTTCACACGGACCAGGAAGCTCACCGCTTCCTTTCCATCCACAATGCGGTGGTCATAAGACAGCGCGATATACATCATCGGTCGGATTTCGATCTTGCCAGCCACCGCCATGGGGCGATCCTGGATCTTGTGCATACCCAAAATGCCCGATTGCGGCGGGTTCAAAATCGGCGTGGACATGAGCGACCCATAAATGCCGCCATTGGTGATGGTGAATGAACCACCCGCCAATTCATCCAGCTTCAACGCGCCATCACGCGCGCGCTTGCCGAATTCCCCAATGCGCTTTTCGATCTCGGCAAAGCCCAAAGTGTCGGCATTGCGGAGCACCGGCACCACCAGGCCCGAAGGTCCGCCCACCGCAATGCCCATATGCACGAAATTCTTATAGACAATCTCATCGCCATCAATCTCGGCATTCACGGCGGGGAATTCCTTCAACGCCGCAATACACGCCTTCACGAAGAAGGACATGAAGCCAAGCTTCACGCCATGGCGCTTTTCGAAGGCATCGCGGTATTCAGACCGCAGCGCCATGGCGGCTGACATATCCACCTCATTGAAGGTGGTGAGCATGGCAGCCGTATTCTGCGCTTCCTTCAAACGACGCGCGATGGTGGCGCGCAGACGCGTCATTTTCACGCGCTCCTCACCAGCCTCGGGCGGGCGCGAAGCGCGTGCTGCGGGCGCGGGCGCAGGTGCGGCAGCGGGCTGCGCCAAATAGGCCAGCACATCACCCTTGGTGATGCGCCCATCCTTGCCGGTGCCCGCACCCATCGCGGCAGCAGAAACCCCAGTTTCGGCGATCATCTTCGCCGCAGCTGGCAACGGCGCATGGGCAGAAGCGGCGGCCGGCGCAGGCGCAGGTGCAGCAGCGGGCTTGGGCGCAGGGGCGGGCGCGGCGGCAGGCTTCGCGGCGGCGGCAGCGCCGGCCTCAATGCTGCCCAACACGGCCCCAGGAAGCACCTCCGCACCCGTATCGGCGGCAATGGCGGTAATCACACCCGCCACCGGCGCATTCACTTCCACCGTTACCTTATCAGTTTCAAGTTCCACCAAGGGCTCATCAGCCGCCACGGCGTCACCGGCTTTTTTCAGCCAGCGCGCGACGGTGGCGGAAGAAACGCTTTCGCCCAGAGTGGGCACGACAATATTGGTCATTGCTCGATCCGTTCCAAAACCAATACGCGTCAGCCCGCCAGGGCCGCGCGCACCAATGCTTCCTGTTGATGTTGATGCACTTTGGCAAGGCCGGTGGCAGGGCTCGCTGCCTCCTCCCGGCCCACATAGTCGGGGCGCTTCGCCTTGATGTTCAGCGTCTTCAACACGCCTTCAATCTTGCGATCCACGAAATTCCAAGCACCCATGTTTTCCGGTTCTTCCTGGCACCAGACCACATCCGCATTGGGGTATTGCGCCAACACCGGCGGCAGGCTGATCCGCGGGAAGGGATAAAGCTGTTCCATCCGCACAATCGCGACATCCTTGATACCCTTGTCGCGGCGTTCCTGCAGCAGATCATAATAGACCTTACCGGTGCACAGAACGACGCGCCGGATTTTCTTGGGCGGCGCGATCTTGTCCACCTCATCAATCACATGGCGGAAACCGCTGCCGGGGCCGAATTCCGAGAGATTGCTGATGGCAAGCTTATGCCGCAGCAGGGATTTCGGCGTCATCACCACCAAGGGCTTGCGGTAATTCGCCTTCATCTGCCGGCGCAACGCATGATAGTAATTGGCGGGCGTCGTGAAGTTGCAGATGCGCATATTGCGCTCAGCGCAAAGCTGCAAATAGCGTTCAAGGCGGGCAGATGAATGTTCCGGCCCCTGCCCTTCATAGCCATGCGGCAGCAGCATCACCAGGCCCGACATGCGGAGCCATTTGGTCTCACCCGAGGCGATGAACTGATCAATGATCACCTGCGCGCCATTGGCGAAGTCACCAAACTGGCCTTCCCACAGCACCATCGTCTTCGGATCGGCCAGCGAATAGCCGTAATCAAAACCAAGCACGCCGAATTCCGCGAGCAAAGAATTGAAAGCTTCAAACTTCGCCTGACCATCGCGGATATTATTGAGCGGCGTGTATTCAGCCTGGCTTGCCTGATCAATCAACACAGCATGGCGATGGCTGAAGGTGCCGCGCTGCACATCTTCGCCTGACAACCGCACACGATGACCTTCAAGCAACAGGGACCCGAAAGCGAGCGCCTCACCGGTCGCCCAATCAATGCCTTCCCCGGTTTCGATCGCCTGGCGCTTTTGTTCCAATTGCCGCGCGATCTTGGAATTGACGCCGAAATCGGCAGGCACGCGTGACAACGCAAGCCCAATTTCCTTCAGCGTTTCCGAGGCGACAGAGGTCGCTTCAAGCTGCTCAGCCTCATCCGTGGAACCCGCCGGGCGCAGGCCGGACCAATGGCCTTCCAGCCAATCCGCCTTATTGGGGCGATAGGCTTGCGAAGCCTCAAAAGCTTCCTCAAGCCGCGCATTGAAGGCATCCAGCATAGCCTTCGACGATTCAGCAGGCACCGAGCCTTCCTGCGCCAGCCGTTCCGCATAAAGCGTGCGCGTGGTGCGCAATTCGCGGATGCGGTTATACATGAGCGGCTGGGTGAAGGCTGGCTCATCGCTTTCATTATGGCCGTGGCGGCGATAGCAGACGATATCCAGCACCACATCCGCGCCGAATACCATGCGGAATTCGGCTACCAGGCGTGCGCAGAACACCACCGCTTCCGGATCATCGCCATTCACATGCAGGATCGGCGCCTGCACGGATTTCGCCACATCGGTGCAGTACAAACCGGAATAGGCGTGCAGCGGCACGGTCGTGAAGCCGATCTGGTTATTGGTAACAATATGCAATGTACCGCCGGTGCGATAGCCGACCAATTGGCTCATGGCCAGCGTTTCATAAACAACGCCCTGCCCGGCAAAGGCCGCATCGCCATGCAGCAGAATGCCCATCACGGAACGCCGGCCCTTGATATCGCCCGACATATCCTGGCGCGCGCGCACCTTGCCTGCCACCACCGGGTCCACCGCTTCCAAATGCGAAGGATTGGGTTGCAGCGAAAGGTGAACCTTATTGCCGGCGATCTCGATATCGGTGCTGGTACCAAGGTGATATTTCACATCGCCGGAGCCACCGGCATCATCCGGATTGCTGGAATTGCCTTTGAATTCGGAAAACACCTGCGTGAAGGATTTCTTCACGACATTGACCAGCATGTTCAAACGGCCGCGATGCGCCATGCCAATCGCGATTTCCTTCGCCCCCTGCTTGGCTGCGGTTTCAATCGCTGCCTGCACCGCTGAGATGGTGGTTTCTCCACCTTCCAGGCCGAAGCGCTTGGTGCCCACAAATTTGCGCGCGCAGAAGGCTTCAAACCCTTCCGCTTCCGTCAATTGCTGCAGGATTTGGTTCTTCTGCGCGGTGTCGAAGGCGCCATTCCAGGGCGCGCCTTCAATGCGGCGCTGGATCCAGGATTTCTGATCCGGATCCTGGATATGCATGAATTCAACGCCGATCGAACCGCAATAGGAAGCGCGGCAGATGGCGAGGATTTCACGCAAGCTTGCGGATTCCTTGCCCAGCACAAAATCCAGGAAGATCGGCCGATCCAAATCCTCATCCGTGAAGCCATAGGTCTTGGGGTCAAGTTCCGGATGGGGCTTGGGCACTTGCAGGCCGAGCGGATCAAGCCGCGCTTCCAAATGCCCGCGCACGCGATAGCTGCGGATCAGCATTAGCGCCCTGATCGAATCCAGCACCGCGCGGCGCGTGGCTTCCGGGTCCGCCGCACCTGGCTTGGCGCCCTTGGCGGGGGCGGGCTTTTCGGGATCAGGCCCGAAAGCGCCGCGAATACGTGGCGCCCAGGATGCGCCAGAGGCATCCGTCAGCACCGCGCGGGCTTCGTCATTCAGGGAAGCAAAAAGCTCCGCAAAGGTGGGGTCCACGCTTCCGGGATTTTCTGTCCATTTGGCATATAGATCAGCAAGATAGGCAGCATTCGCCCCCGTCATCGCGGTTGCGAGAATATCCACTCCGGCCATCAACCTTCTCCCTCCCGCCTCGTCTTCCCCAGCAGGGGATGGGCGGATGTATTCTTGTGGTGCCGTGCAGCGCCCCGGCACCGGGGCAGAGGGCTGCAAGCATAAGGCCTTAGCGCCCGTTGCGGCAGCCCCCCAATTCTACATTTGGGTGAAATCAGCCACCAAGCGCCTTGACCATGGTGGAGCCTAGCGCAGAAGGACTATCCGCAACGTGAATCCCGGCGGCTTTCATGGCGGCCATTTTCGCTTCCGCCGTATCAGCCCCGCCAGAAATCACCGCCCCGGCATGGCCCATGCGCCGCCCCGGAGGCGCCGTTGCGCCAGCGATGAAACCCACCACCGGCTTATTCGGCTTGCCGGGGGCGAAATTTTCCCGCTTGAGGTATTCGGCGGCCAGGATTTCGGATTGCCCCCCGATCTCACCAATCATCACGATGGATTTGGTATCGGGGTCGGCCAGGAACATCTCTAGCACTTCGATGAAGTCCATGCCCTTCACCGGGTCGCCGCCAATGCCAACGCAGCTTGATTGGCCAAGCCCGGCGGCTGTGGTTTGCGCCACGGCTTCATAGGTGAGCGTGCCAGAACGGGAGACGATGCCAACCGACCCAGGCTTATGGATATGCCCCGGCATGATGCCGATTTTGCAGGCGCCCGGCGTGATCACGCCCGGGCAATTCGGCCCGACAAGGCGGGATTTGGAGCCATCCAGCGCGCGCTTCACCTTGACCATATCCAGCACCGGAATGCCTTCCGTGATGCAGATAATCAGCGGCACTTCCGCGTCAATCGCTTCCAGAATGGCATCCGCAGCGAAGGGCGGCGGCACATAGATCACAGACGCATTGGCGCCGGTCTTGGCCATGCATTCGGCCACGGTATCGAAAACCGGCAGGCCGATATGGGTGGTGCCGCCCTTGCCGGGCGTGACACCGCCGACATACGTCGAACCATAGGCAATGCCCTGTTCGGCATGGAAGGTGCCCTGCGCCCCGGTAAAGCCCTGGGTCATCACGCGGGTATTGGCGTTGACAAGAACAGCCATGGTTCAGGCCCCCTTCACGGCAGCGACAACTTTCTTCGCTGCATCGGCAAGATTATCTGCGGCAATAATGGCAAGCCCGCTATCAGCGAGGATCTTCTTGCCCAAATCCACATTGGTGCCTTCAAGCCGCACCACCAAAGGCACTTTCAGCGACAGCGTCTTGGTCGCTTCCACAATGCCCGTTGCGATCATGTCGCATTTCGCGATGCCGCCGAAGATATTGACCAGAATGGCCTTCACATTGGAATCGGACGTGATGATGCGAAACGCCTCCGTCACGCGCGCTGCCGTCGCAGTGCCGCCCACATCCAGGAAGTTGGCCGGGCTTGAACCATAAAGCTTGATGATATCCATCGTCGCCATGGCCAGGCCCGCGCCATTCACCATGCAGCCGATCTCACCATCCAGCGCGACATAGTTCAGGTCGTTCTTGACCGCGTCGAGTTCCTTCGGGTCCATTTCCGTATCATCGCGCAGCGCTTCCAGATCCTTGTGGCGGAACAGGGCGCTGTCATCGAAGGATACCTTGGCGTCGAGCGCGACAATCTCACCCGCGCCGGTCACGACCAGCGGGTTGATTTCCACAATCGCGCAGTCAAGTTCGACAAAGGCGCCATAAAGCGCCAGCACAAACTTGGTGAAGGATGAAACCTGCTTGCCGGTCAGCCCCAACCCGAAAGCGAGCTTGCGCGCATGAAAGCCTGAAACCCCCGAAGCCGGGTCAATCGCGACCTTCAGGATTTTCTCAGGATGGTTTTCCGCAACTTCTTCAATTTCCATCCCACCTTCGGTGGAAGCCATGATGGTCAGGCGCGAGGTCGCGCGGTCCACTAGCAGACCCAGATAAAGCTCGCGGGCGATATCGCAGCCGTCTTCAACATAAACGCGCGACACCAGCTTGCCGGCGGGGCCGGTTTGCTTGGTCACCAGCGTCTTGCCGATCATGGCATCAGCGGCGGCCTTCACATCGGCGACCGACTTCACAACCCGCACGCCGCCCTTGCCATTCGGGTCTTCCATGAAGCGGCCCGCGCCGCGTCCACCGGCATGGATTTGTGATTTCACCACATAGACCGGGCCAGGGAGCTTGGCCGCTGCCGCGGCGGCTTCCTCGGCATTCCAGGCGACATGGCCTTCAAGAACGGCAACGCCATAGCGGCGCAGCAGTTCCTTCGCCTGATATTCATGGATATTCATTCAAAATGCCTCCGGTCCGGATGCGAAAAGGGCCAGGCAATACCTGGCCCCAGGCTGTTCAGCCTACCAGCTTGCGTGACGCTTCGATCAATTCCTGCACCGCAGCGCAGCTTTTATCGAAAGCGGCTTGTTCAGCCGGGTTCAATTCAATTTCGACGATACGCTCAATGCCGCCCGCGCCAATCACCACCGGCACGCCGACATAAAGATCCCTGATGCCATATTGGCCGGTCAGCCAGGCAGCGCAGGGCAGCACGCGCTTCTTGTCCTTAAGGTAGCTTTCCGCCATGGCGATGGCGGAAGCCGCCGGCGCATAGAAGGCGCTGCCGCGTTCCAGAAGCTTCACGATTTCGCCGCCGCCATTGGCGGTACGCGCCACGATGGCATCAATCTTTTCCTGCGTGGTCCAGCCCATCTTGATAAGATCAGGTACGGGAATGCCGGCCACCGTGGAATAACGGGTCAGCGGCACCATGGTATCGCCATGCCCGCCCAGCACGAAGGCGGTGACATCTTCCACCGAGACATTGAATTCATGCGCCAGGAACAGCCGGAAGCGCGAGGAATCCAGCACGCCCGCCATGCCAACAACCTTGTTATGCGGCAGGCCCGATTTTTCGCGCATCACCCAGACCATCGCATCCAGCGGGTTGGTGATGACGATCACAAAGGCGTTCGGGCAATGGTTCTTGATGCCTTCAGCCACTTGCGCGATCACGCCGGCATTCTTCGCCACCAGATCATCGCGGCTCATGCCCGGCATACGCGGGAAGCCGGCGGTGACGATCACCACATCGGAACCGGCAATGGCGGCATAATCGCCCGTGCCGACCATGTGCGAATCAAACCCATCCACCGGGCCGGATTGCATGAGGTCCAGCGCCTTGCCCGCGGCAACGCCGGGGAAGACATCGAACATCACGACGTCGCCAAGTTCCTTGAGACCAATGAGATGAGCCAAAGTGCCGCCGATATTACCGGCGCCGACCAAAGCAATTTTATTGCGGGCCATGTCGCTTCCTTAAACCTTGCCTGGAAAACGCCCGACTCCTAGCCCCGAAGCCCCCGCCCGGCAAGGCGCCCCCTGCCTATGCCGGTCTCTCAGCCCGCCAGATGCGGCAGGGCCAGGTATTCCTGGCTTTGCATTTCCGCGAGTCGGGACGCCGTGCGCTCGAACATCGCCGCATTGGTGCCGCGTTCATAAAGCTGATCGGGGGGCGATGCCGCACTCGCCACCAGCTTGCAGCGGTGTTCATAAAGCGTGTCTATGCAGGTGATGAAGCGGCGCGCCTTGTCGAAATTCTCGGGCCCCAGGCGGGGGATGTCATCCACCACCAGGCTATGGAAGGCGCGGGCTATGGCCAGGTAATCCGCCGGGCCAAGCGGCTTGCCGCAAAGCTGGTTGAAGTCGAACCGCGCCACGCCTCGGGCGGCTTCCGGCACCTCAATCACCCGGCCGAGCAGGGGTAGTTCCATAGGCTCCCCCTGCGCCTGGCCGGTGAGCTCCGCAAAAGCGGCATCCAAGGCGGCTTCGGACCTACCATCGGCGGGGACATGCCAAGTGGGCAGGTTCCTGATTCTTTCCCGCCGGTAATCCCGTGCCGCGACCAGGGGCCAGACCTGCACATGCCGGTTGATCAGGGTGATGAAGGGCAGAAAGGCGTCGCGCCCGGGCTGGCCCTTGAACAGATCATCCGGGGCAGTGTTGGAGGTCGCGACAAACACCGTACCACGGGCGAAAAGCGCTTCAAACAGCCGGCCCAGGATCATGGCATCGGCAATGTCATGCACCTGGAATTCGTCAAAACAGAGCAAAGCGGCATCGGCGGCGACCGAATCGGCCAAGGGCGGGATGGGGTCCGCGCTATCGCCATGCACCTGCTTCCAGCCATGAATGCGCCGATGCGCCTGCTGCATGAAGGCGTGGAAATGGAGCCTTTGCTTGCGCGGGACCTCGGCGGTTTCAAAAAACAGGTCCATGAGCATGGATTTGCCGCGCCCGACCTCGCCCACCAAATAAAGCCCCTGCGGGGGCTCCCGGCGCGGCGGGGCGGTGGTCCGGCCGAAAAGCCGCCCGAGCAGCCCGGCGGGCTTGGGTGCTGCGTCCAAGGGGGCGGGGTCATAGCCGCGCAGCGCCTGCCAAAGGGCCTGCAAACGCTCCATCGCCGCAGCCTGGGCGGGATCGGGCGCCAATTCACCGGACGCGAGGCGCGCCTGATAGGCCGACCATGGCCCAGGCGCCGTCCCTTTGGACTTCGAGTCGCTTTCCTCAACAAGCTGCATGGATCGCGCTTACCCCGACCAGGGCGCCCCCACAATCCAAGCGGCATTGATCCTTTGCGGTGAAGGAATTAGTGACAATGTATCCTTCCAGGTGTGATGTTCCATGACCCGTTCTGTCGCCATTCTTTATGCCGCTGATGGCTATGTCTCCCAGGGGCGCGCCATGCTGGGCCGACGGGTTGCGGGCGATAGTTTCCTGAATGGCTTGCTCCGCCATGGTGGGCTGGAAAGCCTGGTTGGCCTGATGCTGAATGACCGGGAGGCGAAGGATTTTCCGGCGGAAATCCAGGCCCGCGCGCCGGGTTTGCAAGTGCGCACCGCAGGTTATGAGGATCAGCGCCCGGTCGCGGAAGCCGGCACTTTGTTCCTGCCCGGCCCTGGGCTGGAATCCTACGCGTATTGGCGCCGGCGGTCGGGCAATCAGCGCGCTTTCAGCCTATGCGGTGTGACGCATACCACTTCCACCGATCGGGTGATGGATGCGTTGGCCCATTCCCTGACCGCCCCGGTGCAGCCATGGGATGCCATCATCTGCACCTCCCGCGCGGTGCAGAGCATGGTGCGGCGGCAATTGCAGGAGAACGTGGCCTATCTGCAAAGCGCTATGGGGGCGACGCGCGCCGGGGTGCCGATGCTGCCCATGATCCCGCTTGGCGTTGATTGCGATGCCTTCCGCCGAGACCCTGCCCTGGGTGCAGCCTATCGCCAGGAATTGGGCATTGGGGCTGAGGATATCGCCATTATCCTGATGGCGCGCTTGTCCAATGCGACGAAATTCTCGCCTTTGCCGATGTTTCTCGCCTTGCAAAAGGCAGCCGAGCGCCGCGGGCGGAAGCTCCATCTGCTGCTGACGGGCTGGATTGAAGGCGATGGATCACGCCCCGCCTTTACCGATGCCGCAACCCAGGCCTGCCCGGATGTGAAGGTGCATTTGCTGGATGGCCAGGATGCCGAAATTCGCGCCAAGGCGTGGGCGGCGGCGGATATCTTCACCCTGCCCGTGGATAACATCCAGGAAACCTTCGGCCTGGCCCCGGTGGAGGCCATGGCAGCGGGGTTGCCCGTTGTGGTGACCGATTGGGATGGCTTCCGCGATACGGTGGAAGATGGCGTTACCGGGTTTCGCATTCCAACCATGATGGGCGGCAATGGCAATCCCATTGCGACGCGCTATCAGATGGGGGCCGATGATTATAACGCCTATTTGCGCGCGACCTCTCAGGCCATTGCCATGGATATTGGTGCGGCGGCGGATGCCTATTACCGCCTGGCGGAAGATGCCAATTTGCGCCGGCAGATGGCGGAAGCTGCGCGGCTCCGCGCACGGCGGATGTATGATTGGTCGGCCATTATTCCGCAGTATCTTACGCTTTGGGACGAACAGGCGCGCATTCGTGCCAAGGCCACGGAATTCGCGCCGATGGTCCCAGGGCGCCAAGCCGCGCCGACGCGCCCCGATCCCTTCATGCTGTTTGCGGATTATCCAACAAATCGGCTTGATCCCAAGCAGCGCGTTACCCTTGTGCCGGGCGCAAATCTTGACCTTTTGCGCCAGCGCGCGGCCATTCCTGGCGCCGTGACCCGCGGTACCTTGCTGCCCTCACTCAATGGCTTTCAAGCGATGCTGGAACGCCTGGCGCAAGGCAGCATGACTGCGGGTGAATTGGGTGGCGCCTTGCCGCCCGACCAGCGCCCGCGCGCGGCCATGGGTATGGTCTGGATGATGAAGCTTGGCCTGATCACCATCGCACCCGTCGAAGAAGCCAAGCCCGATTGACTTGACGCGCTTGCCAACCGGGCGTCCGATGAGCGCGCCATGCGCAGCGCATGGCGCGCCTTGGGGTAGAGCATTATGGCAACGCATGATCGGCACGACACCTTTGATCCAATCAGCCTGGAAATCTACTGGTCCCGCCTGATTTCCATTGCCGATGAGGCCGCAACCGGCCTGCTCCGCACAGCCTTTTCCACCATTGTCCGCGAATCAAATGACTTCGCGACGGTGCTGATGGATCGCAATGGGGATTCGATCAGCGAGAATACCGGCGGCATCGCCTCCTTCTCCTGCATTCTGCCGAAAACCACGAAGACATTTCTGGAACGCTTCCCGGCCGAGACCTGGCAGCCAGGTGATTGCGTGATCACGAATGATCCCTGGCTTGCCACCGGGCATTTGCCGGATTTCACCGCGGTCAGCCCGATTTTCCACAAAGGGCGTTTGGTGGGCTTTGCCGGTTCCATTTCCCATTCGCCCGATGTCGGCGGCGCGCTTTGGTCCGCCGATTGCCGGGAATTGTTTGAAGAAGGCATCCGCATCCCCCCTTCCCGCCTGTTTCGCGCCGGCAAACGCAATGAGGATTTGGCGGAAGTACTACTCGCGAATGTGCGCCTGCCGCGGCAAGTGATGGGCGATCTGGAAGCGCAGGTGATTGCGAATGAGGTCTGCGCGCGCGGTGTGGATGAATTTCTGGGCGATACGGGCCTGCCTGATCTACAAGGGCTGGGCGCTGCACTGCATCAGCGGGCAGATGCTGCCATGCGCCGCGCCATCGCGGCGCTGCCTGATGGTACCTGGCATTCCACCCTGGAAGCGGACGGCTTTGATGAGGCGATTACGCGCATTGCCTGCGCCGTCACCATCAAGGGTGAGACGATTCATATTGATTTCGCCGGCAGTTCCAAACAGGTGGATCGCGGCATCAATTGCGTGATGAATTACACCCATGCCTATTCGGTTTATCCCGTGAAATGCGCGCTGGACCCTTTTACCCCGCGCAATGAGGGCTCCTATGGCGCCATTACCGTCAGCGCGCCGGAAGGCAGCATTCTGAACCCGCGCTTCCCGGCGGCATGCAGCGCGCGGCAATTGACCGGGCATTTGCTGGCGGGTGCGATCTATAAGGCACTCGCGCCCATCATGCCGGATAAGATCATTGCGGAATGCGGCGGCGCGCCCACCATGCGCGCGCTGTTCAGCGGGTTGGATGGCGCGGGGGATCGGTTCTCACAAGTCTTGTTTGCCTCGGGCGGCATGGGCGCTTCGCCGCATCGTGACGGGCTGCCGACCACCGCCTTCCCCACCAATGTCGGCGCCGGTTCGATCGAGGCTTATGAGAGTGTCGCCCCCTTGGTGGTCTGGAAGAAAAGACTGCGCGCGGATTCCGGCGGCGCCGGGCGCTTCCGTGGCGGGCTTGGGCAGGAAGTGGAGATTGAGGTGCGCGCCCCGGATGAGGTGCGGCTTTCCCTGCTTTCCGACCGGCGCGACCATCCGGCGCAGGGCGTGCTGGGCGGTGCGGCTGGCGGAGCGGCGGTGATTGCCTTTGATGATGGCACGCGCCCGCATCCGAAATCCCGCACCACGGTCGCACCTGGGACGCGGGTGACGCTGCTCTATCCTGGTGGCGGTGGTTACGGAGACCCCGCAACGCGTGATCCCGAAGCATTGGCCGCGGATATTCGCGATGGCTATGTCTCCGCCGAAGGCGCCACGCGTGATTACGGAGCCAAGCCATGAACGCGACAGCACGCATCGGCGTTGATGTCGGTGGCACCTTCACCGATTTCGTGTTGCATGATCCCGCACGCAATCTGGTGGCGACCGGCAAGCGGCTGACCACGCCGGATGATCCATCGGAAGCGATTGTCGCCGGCATTGCGCGGCTGCTGGAAGAAACCGGCCTCAAGCCCGCCGATCTGCACAGTATTGTGCATGGCACGACGCTGGTGACGAATACCATCATTGAACGGACCGGCTGCAAGGTGGGCTTGCTCACAACCGATGGTTTTCGCGATTCCATCGAAATCGGCCGCGAAACCCGCTACGATTTATACGATCTTTTCCTGGAAGCGCCGCCCACGCTGGTGCCGCGCCATTTGCGCCTGGAAGTGCCCGAACGCTTGGATGTGCAGGGCAACATATTGCTGCCCCTGGATGAGGCCGCGCTGATCGCCGCCGCGCGCCAATTGGTGGAGGTTGAGAAGGTTGAAGCGCTGGCGATTGGCTTTTTGCATGCCTGGCGCGACCCGCGCCATGAACGCCGCGCGGCGGAGGTGATTCGCGGGCTTTATCCTGATCTGCCCATGACGCTGTCTTCCGCCGTGGCGCCGGAAATCCGCGAATTTGAACGCATCAGCACCGCCTGCGCCAATGCCTATGTGCAGCCGCGCATGCAGCGCTATCTGGCGAAGCTTGAAGCATCCCTCGCCGCGATGGGCGTGACGGGGGCGCTTTATGTGATGCTCTCAGGCGGTGGCATTGCTTCAGTGCAGGAAGCGAAGGACTACCCGATCCGGCTGATTGAAAGCGGGCCAGCGGCGGGTGCGATGGCGGCATCATGGCTCGCGCAACGCGCCGGGCTGGATCAGGTGATTTCCTATGACATGGGCGGCACCACGGCCAAGATGTGCCTGATTCAGAATGGCGCGCCGGACCGCAAATTCGATTTCGAAGCCGGGCGTGTGCGGCGCTTTCAGAAAGGCTCTGGCCTGCCGCTGAAAGTCTCCGTCGTGGATATGATCGAGATTGGCGCGGGTGGTGGTTCCATCGCGCGGGTTGATCCTGCATCCGGCTTGATGAAGGTCGGCCCGCGCAGTGCGGGCGCCAAGCCAGGGCCGATCTGCTACGGGCGCGGCGGTGTTGAGCCCACCGTCACCGATTCCGATCTGGTGCTTGGCCGCCTTGATCCCGCCTATTTCCTGGGTGGCGAAATGGCGCTCGATCTGCCCGCCGTGACGCGCGCCGTGAGTGGTGATCTTTCCGCAAAATTGGGCGTGAGTGCCGATGACGCCGCGCTTGGCATTCGCCGCATTGTGGATGAGACCATGGCCGCGGCAACTCGCATGCATATGGCGGAAAAGGGCCGCGATCCGCGCCGCTTTACGCTGATTGCCTTTGGCGGTGCGGGGCCGGTGCATGCGTGCGATTTGGCAAGGCTGCTCAAGATCAAGCGCGTGTTGGTGCCACTCGGCGCCGGTGTGGCTTCCGCGATTGGCTTTCTGGTCGCCCCGCCCGCGACTGATTTGGTGCGCAGCCTTGTGGGGCGGTTGGAGCGGTTGGAATGGACGAAGATCGCCGCGCTTTATGCCGAGATGGTCGCTGAAGCGCGTGGGTTGCTGCTGGGCGCGGGTGCTGATCCTGCCGATATCATCTACAAACCGGCGGCGGATATGCGGTATGTCGGCCAGGGCTTTGAAATTCCCGTGCCCATGCCAAGCCTTACCCCCGGCAAGCTTGATGCCGCCGCGATTGAACAGAATTTCCTAGCCGCCTATCGGGAACGCTTTGGCCGTGCGCTGGATGGGCTGCCGATTGAAGCGCTGACGTGGCGGCTCGCGGCTTCTGCGCCGGGGCGCGATATCGCCATGGAAGGCGCCCAACAAGCCGAGGCAGGCGAAGCGCAGCGCGGCGTAAGGCGCGCGCTATTTGAAGGCCATGGCTGGTGCAATTGCGCGGTCTATGACCGCTACCGCTTGGCGCCAGGGGCAGCTTTTGCAGGACCCGCGCTGGTGGAAGAACGCGAATCAACCTGCGTTATTCCACCTGGGGCACTGGTTTCCGTGGACAGGCATCGCAATCTAATCATCGAATTGAGCCAAAGCTGAGGGAGGCTTCCATGCATTCCATCCATCGCCGCGTGGTTTTAGCCGGGCTATTGGCCGCGCCCGCGATCCGCAGCGCCTCCGCGCAGGAGATGTGGCCGGCGCGCCCGGTGCAGATCATCAATCCCTGGCCGGCAGGTGGTTCTTCCGACACCATGGCGCGGCTTTTCGCGCAGCGATTCAGCGCGGCTTTTGGCCAGCAATTCGTGGTGGATAATCGCGCTGGCGCTTCGGGCACAATCGGGCATGGCGCTGTCGCGCGCGCGCGGCCGGATGGCTATACGTTGCTTTTTGCGACCAATAGCACCTATGCCATCGCGCCCCATCTAATCAGCCCGCTGCCTTATGATAATCGCGCGGGCTTTACGGGCATCAGCCTGGTGGGGCGCACGCCGCAGGCGCTTTGCGTGCATCCTGGCTTGCCGGTGAATAACATCGCGGAATTCCTGGCCTATGTGCGCGCCAGGCCGGAACAGGTTTCCTTCTCCTCAGCCGGGATTGGCGCATCAAGCCATTTGGCGAGTGAAATGCTGATGGCGATTGCGGGGCTTAAGATGCTGCATGTGCCGTATCGTGGTGGCGCGCCTTCCATGCAGGCCGTGGTGGCTGGTGAGACGCAAATGTCCTTCATTGATGCGGTATCTTCCCTGCCGCATCGCGCCGCGGGCACGCTGAAATTGCTGGCGGTGGGCACCGCGACACGGTCTTCGCTGTTGCCGGAATTGCCGACGCTGGCGGAATCAGGTGTGACGGGGTTTGATTCGTCCACTGATATGGCGCTGATGGGGCCGGCGGGCCTATCCAATGTGGTGGTGGAACGGCTGGCGGGTGCGGTGCGCGCGGCGGTGGATGACCCGGCCTTTCGCCAGCAGATGATCACGCAAGGGACGGAACCGATTGGCGATAGCCCGGCGGAGTTTGATGAGTATTGGACGCGGGAGCTTGCCAAATGGGGCGAGGTGATCCGCAGCCGGGGGATTCGCGCGGCGGGGTGATGCGGGGGCTACGACCAAGCGTAGCGCCCAAGTCCCAAGCTTTGGTGATGTGCCGCAGCGGGTTTTGCGGCATAATCACTTTACATGGCTTGGGACACAATCACCCCCTACCACCGCGGCTTTCGCGAATTCACCGCAGCCTATGAGGCTTTCGGCTTTGAAGAGATTCATGCCGATGCCCTGCCCTTCCTGCCACAAACGCCAGGGCTTGTTCTGGATGTCGGCGCGGGCAGCGGGCGCGATGCAGCTTGGTTTGCCAATCATGGCTGGGAGGTGATTGCGGCAGAACCGGCAAAGGCTCTCCGCGAAGAAGCTAGACGCTTGCACGCGGATGCGCGCATTCGCTGGGTAGATGATCGCCTGCCCGGCTTGATTAGCATTCACCAATTAGGCCTCGGCTTTGATCTGATCTGGCTGAGCGGCGTTTGGCAGCATGTCAGGCCAGAAGAGCGTGCGCGTGCGATGCGCAAACTGGTCACGCTCCTGAAGCCGGGCGGCCGCATCATGATGACGCTGCGCCATGGCCCCGCGCCGGATGACCGGCCCATGTGGCCGGTGAATGCGATGGAGGTTGAGCGGCTTGGACTTGATCACGGTCTTGCGCTGCGTGTCGCGACCGAAAGGCGCCAAGACCAGCAAGGCAGAGCGGATATACGCTGGCAAACAGTCATTCTTGATCTTCCGGATGATGGCGCGGGCGCGCTGCCATTGTTGCGCGGCGTAATTTTGCGCCAGGAGAAATCCGCGACCTATAAACTCGCACTACTGCGCTGCCTGGCGCGCATTGCCGATACCTCTCCAAATATCGCGCGCGATGCGGGGGAGCATGTCGAACTACCCTTGGGACTGATTGCGCTCTACTGGATACGCATGTTCAAGCCGCTGGAAGAAGGCGGCATGCCACAGCTTCCAGGTGGCAGCATGGGCTTTGTCAAAGATGCCTTCCGTGCCTTGCAACCCTTGGCAGCTTTTGAACTAAGGCTCGGTGCCAGATTCGACGGGCATTATGGCGAAGCCTTGCGCAAGGCGCTTGGGGATGCCGCGCGGTTGATTGCCACCATGCCGGCAACACATTTAACTTTTGCCGATGATCAACCGGTTTTCCCGACCAGCTATGGGCGTATGCCGAAGACGCAATCGGCACTGCAAATAGAAGTCAGCTTGCTGTGGGAATATGGCACCACACTGGTGCCACTGGGCATTTGGCAAGCGCTTCGGCGCATGTCCGCCTGGATCGAGCCCATGCTGGTTGCCGAATGGGTGCGCCTGACAAAGCAATACGCTGAAGGGGCCGGACGCCACCTGCCGGCGGATGATGTCATGGCCGCCTTGCGCTGGCTGGAGCCTGAACGTGACACGCTTTTTGTTCGCAAGCTTGCGCAGGCGCGGCTTGATCGCGGCTCCGCGGTAGAATGTGTCTGGTCCGGCCAAGGGCTGCGCAAGACAGCGCTTGATATTGACCATTGCCTGCCCTGGTCAGCGTGGCCCTGCGGCGATTTGTGGAACCTTCTGCCGGCCGCACCCACGGTCAATCGTAACAGCAAGCGAGAGCTAATCGTCGGTGCCACTAAGCTTGCCGAGGCGAAGCCGCGCATCCTGCAATGGTGGCAGGAAGCCTATTTGGACGGGCCACAGGCGCTGCGCCTTCGCTTCATGGAGGAAGCGCGCAGCACCTTGCCTGTGCCGGCCCAATCTGATGCTCTGGATCTTGAAGATCTCTTTGCTGGGCTTGATTTTCGTCGCCTCCGTCTGCGGCAGGAAACCCAGATCGCGGAATGGCATGGCGGGGCCAAGGCCTGATTCATGGCCCTAACGCTATAAATGTTCCATTTTTGTTCTTGCCAAACCCCTAAGTCTCCGGCATCTTTCGCTTGCACCGAATCGAGGCCTCAGGGCCTTGTGGCGGGGTTCTGACGAATTTTCTGGTCTCCCTGCCATAAGTTGTGGTAGTTGCGGCCAAAATCGCTTTATGGTTGAAATTACCTCAAGTTACACACCAGCATCGGGGATAGGGCATGGATAAGGGAAAAGCGCTCGACGCAGCGCTCAGCCAGATCGAAAGGGCCTTCGGCAAGGGCTCCATCATGCGCCTCGGCGCCAAGCAATCCTTGCAGGGGGATATTGAGGTTATATCCTCAGGCTCGCTTGGGCTTGACCTGGCGCTTGGCATTGGCGGCCTGCCCAAGGGGCGCATTGTTGAAATCTATGGGCCTGAATCCTCAGGCAAAACCACGCTCGCTTTGCATGTGATTGCGGAAGCGCAGAAGCGCGGCGGCACCTGCGCCTTTGTGGATGCGGAACATGCGCTCGATCCCGGCTATGCCAGGAAGCTTGGCGTTGATGTGGACAACCTGCTGATCAGCCAGCCCGATGCCGGCGAACAGGCGCTTGAAATCGCCGATACGCTGGTGCGTTCCGGCGCGGTTGATGTGCTGGTGGTCGATTCCGTCGCAGCGCTGGTGCCGCGGGCGGAATTGGAAGGTGAAATGGGCGATACCCATGTCGGGCTGCATGCGCGGCTGATGTCGCAGGCGCTCCGCAAGCTCACGGGTTCGGTTTCCAAATCCAATACGCTGCTGATTTTCCTGAACCAGATCCGCCTCAAGATCGGGGTGATGTTCGGCAATCCGGAAACCACCACGGGCGGCAATGCGCTGAAATTCTACGCGT
>CALRPR020000021.1:0-43066 GCA_943370125.1 Allobosea thiooxidans
CGGCCCAGATGGCAAGCTGGTGGGCGTTGGTTCCCTGATTTTGCAGCAGGGCGAAGAAGGCCGCCGGCTTGATCTGAACATGGTGATTCCGGTCCATCAGCTCATCCCCATTCTGGATGATCTGGTCAATCAAGGCCGCCGATCTGGACCGCCGCGCCCCTGGCTTGGGCTTTACGCGACCGAGGATGAGGAGGGGATTTCGGTCGCCTCCCTCGCCCCCGATGGCCCGGCAGAGGCGGCGGGGATGCGCAACGGGGATCGTATCCTTGCAGTGGACGGTGCCGAGGTGGGCGAATTGGCCGATTTTTGGCGCGCCATTTGGGCCATGGGGCCTGCGGGCACGAATATCTGGCTACAGGTCAGCCGGGGCAAGGCGCGGCGTGATGTGACGATCAACTCGGCTGATCGGGTGCAATTCCTGAAGCGGCCACGCCTGCATTGAAGGAAGAACCCATGTCCGAATCCGGTGGTTTCATTCTTGTCCCGCCGGGGGGCGGGGCGCAGCATTGGCAGCCGCAACCTGCCAATGGCTGGATCGAGGTACTGACCTCCCCCCGCATGGCGGGCATGCCTTCAGGGTTTTCGGCAGGGCTTCAGGAATTGCCGCCGCTTGGCAAAATCCGCGAACATGCCCACCCGGCCCAGACCGAGATTTTCTGGGTGGTGGCCGGGGAGGCGCTGGGGCGGCTGGATGGTGTGGTGCGGCGCATCCCGACCGGCAGCTTCATGGTGGCGCCGCCCCATATCCGCCACGGCTTCATCAATGATGGCGCGCATCCCTTCCGATTCCTCTGGCTGCTGATCCCGGCGGGGCTGGAGGATTTCTTCATCGGCATTGGCCGGCCCAAAATACTGGGCGCGCCGGACCCCACGCCTTATCCTCGTCCGGCGGATGCCGGGAATATCGAAATCTCCACCGTATTTGAGACGCTGGACCCACCGCCGCCACCGCCCTGGGATACCAGCCCCATCACCGATCCGGCGGTGTTGGAGGCCCTACGGCGCGAGGCCGCGTAATTACCCGCTTGCAGTAGGGCGCAGTTACGGGAAGGATCACCCCAGAAAGGTCGGCACCGAAGCCGCCCGCAATAGGGAGAGTCCAGAAGATGGCCAATAACATCACGCGCCGCCAGGCGCTTGGCGCAACTGCTGCCTTGCTCGGCGCGCCTGCCTTTGTGCGGCAAGCCAATGCGCAAAGCCGCTTCGATTGGAAGCGCTTCGCGGGTGAACGCATTGAAGTCACCTTGCAAACATCACCGCGCGGCTTGCTGCTGCAACGTAACAATAAAGAATTCGAAGACCTGACGGGCATTCGCTGCGGCATTGAAGTGGTGCCGGAACAGCAGCATCGCCAGAAGATCATCGTGGAATATGCCTCTGGCAGGCCTTCCTTTGATGTGGCGGAACTCAGCTTGCATGTGAATAAGCGCCAGGTTGGCAAGGCGCGTTGGAATACGGATATCAAGACGCTGATGGCGGATGCTTCCATCACCGCGCCTGATTTCGACTTCGCCGATTTTGGCGCCGGCATGGTGGAATATGCAACGCAATCCGATGGCCGGATGGATTCGCTGCCGGCCTTCGCGGATTACTTCATCCTCTACTACAACAAAGAATTGCTGGCGGCGAAGAATATCGCTGTGCCGACGACCTTTGATGGCATGTTCGAAGCCGCCAAGACGCTGACTGAACCGTCACGCCAGATCTATGGCCATGTTGGGCGCGGCTTGAAGAACGCCAATGTGGTGCTGTGGTCCACCTATCTGCTTGGCACCGCGCAGCGCGACATGATCAACGCTAATCGCCAATTGATCACGGATACGGATGACGCGATCTGGGCTGGTGAGATGTACAAGAAGTTCCTGCGTGATGTCTCACCGCCCGGATCCATCGGCTTCAATTGGAATGAATGCCAAACCACCTTCATGCAGGGCCGCGCGGCCATGTGGATTGATGGCATTGGCTTCGCGGCACCCTTGGAAGATCGGCAGCGTTCGCGCGTGGCGGGCAAGGTTGGCTATGCGCTGGTGCCGAAGGGGCGCGGCGCCAATCATCATTGCTGCCTGTTCGGCGCGGGCTATGGCATTCCCGAAGCATCGCGCAAAAAGGGCGCGGCCTGGCTTTATCTGCAATGGGCGCTTGGCAAGGAAAACCAACTCCGCTTCCTGACGAGCGGTGCCGGCGTGCCGGCGCGCAGCAGCCCCTTCGGCAATGAAGCGGCGATTGCCGCCAGCACCTTCCCGCGCGAATTCTTCAATACACTCAATGAAAGTGCGAAAATCGCGCGCGCCGGCCTGCCGGAAATTGTGCCGGTAACGCAATTCCGTGACGTGATCGGCACGGCGCTTACCAACACCATCAGCGGTTCGGATGTGGCGACGGAATTGCGTCGTGCCACGGCTGAATTCCGCCCGGTGCTGGAACAGAGCGAAAGGGAAAGCTGAGGCTCTCGCAAACTGATGCAGCAAGCTGAAACCATCGCCGCGAGCCCCCCTGTGGCTCAGCGGACACGCAATTACGCCCGGCATTATGGCTGGTTCATTGTGCCGGCGGCGGTGGTGGTGCTTGCCGTCATCATCTTTCCCTGGATTTTCACCATCTATGTCTCCGCCCATGATTGGCATCTGGGCGGGGAACGGCGCTGGGTTGGGTTCGATAATTATACCAAGCTCTTTTCCGATTCCCGCTTCGGCTGGGCCATGCTGCGCACGCTATTCTATACAGTGCTGGCGGTGGTCTTCCCGATGATATTGGGGCTGGCGGCCGCACTTGCCTTCAATCGCAAATTCCCGATGCGCGGCCTGGCGCGGACCATTTTCATTCTGCCCATGATGGCGACACCCGTTGCGGTGGCGCTGGTGTGGACCATGACCTTCCACCCGCAGCTTGGCGTGCTGAACTGGCTTCTGGCCCAGGTGGGTCTGCCGCCCAGCATGTGGATCTATAGCACCAGCACGGTGATCCCGACGCTGGTGATGATTGAGGTCTGGCATTGGACGCCTTTGGTGATGCTGCTGATCCTGGGTGGCCTCGCTTCCCTGCCGATTGACCCTTATGAGGCCGCGAAGATTGATGGCGCCAATGGCTGGCAGGCCTTTCGCCACATTACCCTGCCTTTGCTGATGCCCTTTATTGTTGTGGCGCTGATTATCCGCTGCATTGATGCGCTGAAGGCCTTTGATACGATCTATGTAATCACCCAGGGCGGGCCGGGTTCGGCGAGTGAGACGATCAATATCTTCCTCTATCTACAAGCCTTCGCCTTTTACAATGTCGGCTATGCCTCGGCCGTGGTGGTGGTGTTCTTCATCATCATCCTAGCGCTGGCGGCACTTTTATTGTGGACACGTCAGCGGGTGAAAATGACATGAGTGATTTGCGTCTTCGCAGCGCCGGGCAATATCGGCTGCGCCGGCTGGTCGGCAATATCGGCTTTGGTTTTTCGGTGCTGGTGCTGATTTCGCCGGCCATCCTGTTTTTTCTGTGGATGCTGTCGCTATCCTTCAAGAATGAGCTGGACAATACGGATTGGCCGCCGATCTTTATCCCGCAATCACCGACGTTGGATAATTACCGAGAGGTTTTCGCGCGCAATGATTTCCTGCGCTTTGCCTGGAATTCCATTGTGGTGTCCTTCGGCGCGACCGGGATTGCGCTGCTGATTGGCGTGCCGGCGGGCTATGGCATTGCCAAGATGCATGCCATGCGTGCGGCGGCGCTGATCCTGATTGCCCGCATCACGCCTGGGCTTTCCTATCTGATCCCGCTGTTTTTGCTGTTTCAATGGCTCGGCATGACCGGCAGCCTGACGCCGATTGTCATCACGCATTTGGTGATCACCGTGCCGATTGTGGTTTGGGTGATGATTTCCTTCTTTGAGGGCCTGCCGCCGGAATTGGAAGAAGCCGCGCTGGTGGATGGTGCCACCATCTGGCAGGCGTTTCGCTATGTGGCGATGCCATTGGCGCGGCCTGGGATTACAGTTGCCACCATCCTGTCCTTCATTTTTTCTTGGAACAATTTTATCTTTGCGATGGTGCTGGCGGGGCGTGAAACCCGCACATTGCCGGTTGCGGTGAATAACATGCTCACCTTTGAGCAAGTGGCCTGGGGGCCGCTTTCAGCCGCGGCGCTATTGGTGACTGCGCCGGTGCTGATCCTGACGCTGGTTGCGCAAAAGCAGATTGTGGCTGGGTTGACGGCGGGGGGCGTGAAGGGGGCGTAACCTAAGCCTACTCAGCCGCCGCTTGGCCATGCGCCGCTGCATCAATCCCAAGCGCACCAGTAAAGCGATTGAAAAAGCCGCAGAGCGTGATGCGGAGCGTGAGTTCCACAATCTGCGCCTCAGAAAAATGCTCGCGCAGGCCCTGGAACAGGCGCTCCGGCACGCGATGGCTGTTTTCCCAGGTGGCGACTGAATATTCCGCAACCAAACGATCAATGGGTGTCAATGAAGGGTGATCAATCCGCCCCGGCAAGCCTTCCAAAGCCTCGGTCGGGATGCCTTCCACCGCCAGAAACGGCCCGTGATGATCCACGCAGTAATCGCAGGCATTGAGCTTGGAGACCACCACAATCGCTAATTCCAGATAGCGCCGCGGCAGCGTGCCGGCTGCGCGCAACTCCATCAGCATCGGCATCAAATGGCGCAAGGCCGCCGGCACATGGGCGAAGACCGCCAATTGCTCCTCAAACGGGCCATAGCCAGTGACATAGCGATGCCAGATATCGCGGAGTTCCGGTGTTAGTTCCTCGGGCGAGACTTCACGCACGCGGGCCATGGCTTTTCCCTTTTCAGCAGACATAAATCTTGCGCTGCCCGACCCGGCCCGTCCACCCCTGGACTTGCCTGGGGCGCCGCGCGAAACTGCTAGCCACCAATCGAGGAGCCCAAGGCGATGCGCAATACCGAAGAAATCTGGCGGCTGGTGGATGCCAAGGCGCCTGAGGCGATTGAACTCAGCGACCGCGTCTGGGGCATGCCGGAGCTTTGCTACGCCGAACATCGCTCCTGCGCCGAACACACCGCCATGCTGGAAGCCCATGGATTTCGCGTGACCACGAATGTGGCGGGCATCCCAACGGCGGTGATGGGCGAAGCGGGGGAAGAAGGCCCCGTTATCGCGATCCTTGGTGAATATGATGCGCTGCCAGGGCTGTCCCAGGAAGCGGGTGTGGCGGAACCGCGCCCCCTGCCGGGCGATGGCAGCGGGCATGGCTGCGGGCATAATTTGCTCGGCGCCGCATCGCTGTTGGCGGCGAGTGCGGTGAAGGATTGGCTCGCGCAAAACGGCATCAAGGGGCGCGTGCGCTATTATGGCTGCCCGGCGGAAGAAGGGGGCGCGGCCAAGGGCTTCATGGTGCGCGCCGGCTGCTTTGATGATGTGGATATGGCGATTTGCTGGCATCCGGCGGCGTTCTCCGCGGTGAATGAACCAGTATCGCTCGCCAATACGCGCATTGATTTCAGCTTTATCGGCCGGTCATCACACGCTGCCGCCGCGCCGCATTTGGGCCGCAGCGCCTTGGATGCGGTGGAACTGATGAATGTCGGCGTGAATTACATGCGCGAGCACATGCCATCTGATGCGCGTATTCATTACGCCTATCTGGATGCGGGCGGGATTGCGCCCAATGTGGTGCAGGGCACGGCCAAGGTGCGTTATCTGATCCGCGCGCGGGATCTGGTGGAATTGAATGGCTTGGTCACACGGGTGCGTAAAATCGCCGATGGCGCGGCGTTGATGACAGAAACCAGCGTCAGCACCAAGGTGGTGAGCGCGGTTTCGAACCTCATGGGCAATACGCCGCTGGAAAAGGCGATGTATGATAATTTCCAGCGCCTGGGCCCGCCGCAATTTGATGATGAAGATCGCCGCTATGCACGCGAAATCCAGGCGACGCTGAAGCCTGAGGATATCGTCTCGGCCTTCCGTCGCCATGGCTTGGCGGCGGAGATGGAATTGCCGCTTTGCGACAAGATCGTGCCGCTGGAAAACAAGGGCTTTGGCGGCGTGGGGTCCACCGATGTCGGCGATGTATCCTGGGCGGTGCCCACGGTGCAGGCGAGGGGCGCCACTTGCGCCATCGGCACGCCGGGCCATTCCTGGCAGCTGACGGCTCAGGGTAAATCCGGCATTGCCCATAAGGGCCTGGTGCATGTGGCCAAGATCATGGCCGGCACGGCGGTAGATGCAATTGCCAATCCGGAAATCCTCGCCGCCGCCAAGGCGGATCATGAAAAGCGCATGGCAGTGACACCCTATGTCTGCCCGTTGCCGCCGGATGTGGAACCGCCGATCCAGATGTCGGCCTGAGCATTTTCAAGCCAAGTGGAATCACTTGGCGACTCGGAAAATGCGATCAAACAAAGTCGCGAGGGGCGCCAGTCACCGCGCCCCTGCCTTGCTTTCGCCAGCTTTGGCGCCCATATAAGCGGGGTTAGCGCGCCTTTCCGCGTGCCTCGCGCCCTGCCGGCTGCGTGATCGGTCCCCGCCGCTTCCCCGGAAGCGCGGTGCGGGCCCGGGTCGGCCAGATCGCTTTTCCCACTTAGGACGGTCCCAATCCCGCGGGGCTTTCTGCCCCAAGCCGCGCTTGGCCCGGAAGGCTGTGCGCGGCTGATTTAGGATTCATCGTGACCGATAATTTCGAGGCTCTGAGCCTCAACCCCCTTCTCCTTCAGGCTTTGAAGGATGAGGGCTACAAATCCCCAACCCCCATCCAGGCCCAGGCCATTCCGGCCGTGCTAGAAGGGCGCGACCTTTTGGGCATTGCCCAAACCGGTACCGGCAAGACCGCGGCCTTTGCGCTGCCCTTGCTGCATAAGCTTGCTTTGCTGAAGGGCCGCCCGCCACGCGGTGGCTGCCGCGTGCTGGTGCTGAGCCCCACGCGTGAATTGGCGACGCAAATCGCCGAAAGCTTCCGTACCTATGGCAAGCATCTTGGCTTTTCCATCGCGACCATCTTTGGCGGTGTGGGCTTTGGCGGTCAGCGCCAGGCGCTGGGCCGCGGTATTGACGTGCTGGTGGCAACACCTGGCCGTTTGCAGGACCATCTGGAACAGGGTTCCGCGCGGCTGGATCATGTCAGTACGCTGGTGTTGGATGAGGCGGATCAGATGCTCGATAAGGGCTTCCTGCCGGCCATTCGTCGCCTGATCCGTGCCGTGCCGGCGGAACGCCAGACGCTGTTTTTCAGCGCCACCATGCCCACGGAAATCAACCGCCTGGCGGATGAGATGCTGAAATCGCCCGTGCGCGTTGCGGTGGCGCCGGTGGCGACCACGGCCGAGAAAGTGGCGCAGCGCGTCATTCACGCCAATCGGCAGGATAAGCGCCGCGTATTGGCGGAATTGCTGCGTGGCGAAGGCGTTGGTCGCGCGCTGATTTTCAGCCGCACCAAGCATGGCGCGGATCGAATTGTTAATCAATTGGATCAAGATGGCATCAGCGCCAATGCGATCCATGGCAACAAATCCCAGAATGCGCGTGAAGCCGCCTTGGCTGCCTTCCGTGATGGCCGCGCGCCGGTCATGGTGGCGACCGATATCGCCGCGCGCGGCATTGATGTGGATGGCGTGACCCATGTCATCCAGTTTGATTTGCCGGAAGTGCCGGAAACCTATGTCCACCGCATTGGCCGCACCGCGCGCGCCGGCGCCGCGGGCATCGCGATTGCGCTGTGTTCGGGTGAAGACCGCGACAAGCTGCGCGCGATTGAAAAGCTGATCCGCACGCAGATCCCTGCGGAAGATCGCCGCACTGGGGAAGCCGAGGAAGCAGCCCCAGCACGTCCGCCGCGTCAGGCCCGCCCGCAACGCGCGGCGCAAAAGCCGCGCCAGGCGCAAGAACAACAACGCCCGCGCCGGCCATCCTCTGGCCCGGCCCGTAGCGGCGGTGGCGGTGGCGGTGGCGAAGCGTCGCGCCGCCGTGCTGGCTCAGCCCCCGGTTCGGGGCAATTTGGGCGTTTGCCGCGCTGATGTGAAGGGCACAATTTGCGCCAAGCTAAAGCCCGGGCAGCTTGCCCGGGCTTTTTTGTACGCCTTAGGCGCAGCCGATGCGGTTACTCAGCCGCTCAAAAAAATCTAACTGGGCGCCAGGTTAAGCCGCCGCAACAGCGCACGTTCATCATCCATGGTCTGGCGCATCGCCTCCCGATAGGCAGGGCCATCCAGCAGGATCAGCGGCTGATTGACGCGTTCCAGGAATTGCACATGCGCGGGGTCTTGCGCGGCGGCGGTGAAAGCCTCGGCCAAAACGCGCACCACGCCGGGGTCCATGCCGCGCGGACCAATCAACCCGCCCGGACTATCCACCACAATATCCAAGCCTTGTTCTTTCAGCGTCGCCACAGCCGGAAAACGCTTGGCGCGGGCCGAGGTATAAATCGCAAGCAGCCGCAATTGCCCCGCTTCCACCATCGGCGCCCAACCAGATGCTTCTGACGCGAAATCAATCTCGCCACCCAGCAGCGCGCGTAGTGTGTCCGACGTGCCGCGATAGGGCACATGGGTCCAGCTCAAGCCGCGCTGAAAGCCGATGCGTTCCACCACCAGATGCTGCGTTGAACCAATGCCCAGCGTGCCGAAATTGAGCTTGCCCGGATTGGCGCGTGCGTAATCGAGCAGTTGATCAAGGCTCTGCCAGGGAGAATCCGCGCGCACCACCAGGCCCATCACGAAGCCGGTGATTTGCAGAATGTAAGTCAGATCATTGATGGGGTCATAGGGCGGGCGTGGATTGATCAGCATTTGCCGCACCACGCCGACATGCATTTGCGAAATCGTATAGCCATCGGGCCGCGCTTCCTGCAGCGCCATGGCGCCCAGAATGCCTGAAGCGCCGCCGCGATTTTCCACGACCACCGGCTGGCCCAGGCTGCGCGATGCGTGATCCGCCATGATGCGAAAGCCGATATCCGCCGGCCCGCCCGCCGCCCAGGGAATGATTAGCCGAATGGGCCGTTCCGGAAAGCGTGCCTGCGCCAGGGCTGGCATGGCAAGCAATGCCGAAGCGCCAAGCGCTGCACGGCGGGCGAGTTCAGCCATGATCTTGAGCCTCCATTGACCTGCCCAGTTTGGGCGCGAAAATCGCGCTGCGGCAAGGCCCAAGCCTATGCCGGCAGGCGTAACCCAAGCCGTTCCAGCCGCGGCAGCACTTCCTGCACGAAATAGGGAATTTCCTTGAGGTAATCGAGGAAAGCAATGGTGCAGCCGGCAAGGCCCGTCGCACTCATGCGCGCCATTTCATCAGCAATGTCATCAGGCGTGCCGACAAAGGGGTAGGAACCGGGATAGGCGCCATCGAATTTGAAGCGGCCTTCACGGGTGAAGCGATTTTCAAAGGGCCGCGCTATTTGTTGCCCTCGCGTGCCCACCACGGCGCCGCGATTGTTCCGATAATAAGCTTGGCCTGCTGTATCCGCCATTTCCTCGGCGAAGTAATGGAAAAATTCCTCAGCTTCTCGCCTTGTTGGGCGGCAGACCACATGGCCCATGGTGAAAACGCCAATCTGGCGCTGATAGCGCGCCATATGCTGTCGGACATCTTCCAGCAGTGCTGGCACCTGGCCCAATTCCGTCACGTTCAGGAACAGCACATCTGCCGCCTGAGAGGCGAAGTCCCGCCCCGCCGGCGAAAACCCCGCCGACATGACCGGTGGCCAGGGGCGCTGCACGGAAACCGGATTGGTGTGGCAATTCTTGAGATTGAAGAATTCCCCATCCCAATCGAATTCCGGCCCGCCCGCCAGCATTTTGGACCAGATGCGGAACCATTCAAGGCCGTGTTGGTAGCGCTTGTCCTGCTGGATAGTGACGCCGTGCAGGTCAAATTCCGCCTGGTTCCAGCCGCAGACGATATTGAGCCCCGCACGCCCATGGCTGACATGATCAATGGTCGCAATCGCCTTGGCGCCAAAGGCGGGTGTGACAATCGGCACATGCACGGTGGAAAAGATCGCGATGCGCTTCGTGATGGCGGCAAGGGCCGCGCCATGGGTCAGCGTTTCAAAGGATTTGCCATAGATATTCGCATCACCCTGATAGCCGCGCCATTTCGCGACCGGCAGGATGAATTCAAGGCCGGCCGCATCGGCGATTTGCGTCATCGCCGCAATGTCATCCCAATCGGCCTTCCAGCGTTCCGGCGCGCGGCTCATGGTCAGGCCGCCATCGCAATTGGCGCTGAAAATGCCGAGCTTGAATTTATTCGGGCCGAAAAGCGGGTTTCGCGCCCGCGCATCCTGTTCCATGGCGTTTCCTCTTCTGGATCAGTCTGCGGCGCGGGAAGGGGGTTCGGCAAGGTGGCGAGAATGATTGCAACCTGCCCAGGGATCGGGAATGATTTCGCCAATCAGCAAGGGGAAACACCATGACCGCTTGGCCCAATACCGCCCGCCCGGGAGAGCCCGCCGATACCGCAAGGCCGTGGCATTGGTTGGCGCGCTTGGATGATGGCGGGCAGGCGCCTGTGCCGCTTGGTTGGAATCCAGCGGCGCGGCAATGGCTTTCCTGGGATGGCACCGCTCTGGCGCCGGAAGAAGCGGCACGGCGCTTTCGCTATTTGGGCCCCGCGCTGCCGCCGGCCGAAGGCGTGGTGGAGGCTGCTGCGACCGAGACGTTTTCGCCCGTATCGGCGCATTCTGCCGATATGGTTCCGCGCCGCGACGCCATTCGCAATCATCTGCTGATTTTCGCGGGCAGCGTGGTGGCGACGCTCTTCCTGGCGGAGAAGATTGTGCGGTGACGCAGGCAATAAGGCAGGTTTTGCCCGCGGAATGCGCGGTGTTTTGCCGATGCTTTACAGCCAGGCCGCACCGTCAATAGGCGATCTCTAAGCCCCAACGGAAATCCTCTTTGCGTGGCTGTGCCTGATAGGCCATGCTGCCGCTCTCAAAAGGGGCATTTCGACCCCAAAACAAGGGAGGATTTCGTGATGGACCGTCGTCGTCTTCTTGCGCTGACAGCGCTTTCACCCCTCGCCGCGCCGGCGATTCTGCGCGGCGCTACGAGCCCTGCCGCGGCGCAGGCGCCCTGGCCCAATCGGCAAATCCGCATGATCATCCCCTGGCCGCCGGGGCAGGCGACGGATGTTGTCGGGCGACTTGCGGGGCAGCGCCTGACTGAACGCCTGGGCCAGGTGGTGGTACCGGAAAACCGCCCCGGCGCGGGCGGGCAGATCGGCACGGATTTGGTCGCCAAGGCACCGCCGGATGGCAATGTGATCCTCTCAGCCTCCATCGGGCCAATCTCCTTCAGTCCTTTGGTGCAGCGCACGCCCTATGACGCCGAACGCGAATTAGCGCCGGTGGTGATCTTCGGCATCGCGCCCTTCATGCTGCTGGTGAAGCCGGATTTCCCCGCGCAGGATTTGCGGAGCTTCATGGCGCTGGTGAAGGCCAATCCAGGGAAATACAGCTATAATTCCTCGGGCATTGGCGGTGCGCAGCACTTGGTTTGCGCGCTGTTCCTGGCGAAAGCCGGGCTAGATGCTTTGCATGTGCCCTTCCAGGGAAGCGGGCCGGCGCTGGCGGCTTTGCTCGGCGGCCAGGTGGATTTCGGCTTTGATACGCCCGCTGCGGCGGGACGCTTAGTGCGCGATGGGCAATTGCGCGCGCTTGGCCTGACCACGGGCAAGCCCTCGGCCCAGGTTCCCGGCATTCCACCTATCGCCGCCGTGGGCGGGCCGGCTGATTATGATGTGGGCGGCTGGAATGGGCTGATGGTGCCAGCCGGCACGCCGCGCCCGATCATTGATCGCATCTATACGGAAATCCGCGATGGCATGGCGGTGCCGGAAGTGCGCCAGCGTTATGAGTCCGTAGGGTTTGACGTTGACCCGATGGGGCCAGAGGCCATGCTGCAACATATGCGGAAGCTTTGGGCTGAATTCGGCCCGCTGATCCGGCAATTGGGGATAAGGGCCGAATAGCGCGGGATTAGACCCCCAATTCGCCAAGCATAATCGCCTCAACCTCTGCTCCCGCAGGCAAAGCGGGGGCGAAGGGCGCGCGCAGCACCAGCGCATCGGCGCGCGCCAGGGTGGCCAGCATGGAGCTATCCTGCAACGGGAAGGGCCGCACCGTGATGTGCCCTTGCGCGTCGGTGTCCAGGCTTGCGCGCAGGAAATCGGCGCGGCGGTCATTTTCGGCCAAGGGAGCGGCACAGATCACGCGCCGGCTTGGCGTGGGCGCGCCAGGCAGGCCGGATAGTCGCGCCAGCGCCGGCAACAAGAAAATAATAGCGCAGACCAGCGCCGAGACCGGATTGCCTGGCAGCCCAAGTACCGGCACGCGCCCAAGCCGCCCCCAGATCAGCGGCTTGCCGGGCCGCATGGCGATTTTCCAGAAGCCGAGTTCAAAACCCTCGCCGCCCAACGCCTGCTGGATCAGATCATGATCGCCAACACTGGCGCCACCCGTCGTCACCAGCATGTCATAGGCTTGGGCGGCAGCGGCGATATCGGCAATGGCGCTGGCATCATCGGGGGCGATGGGCAGCACAATGGGCTCGCCACCGCCGGCGCGGATCAGCGCGGCGAGTGCATGGGCATTGGAACTGACAATGCCACCAGGCGGGATGGGGTCTCCAGGGAGCGCGATTTCATCCCCTGTCGCCAGGATGCCGATACGCGGGCGCCGATGCACGGCAAGCCAAGGGTTGTTGCTGGCCGCCGCAAGGCCGATATCCCGCGCCGTCAGCCGCCGCCCCTGCGCCAAAAGCGTCTCGCCCGCAGCGAAATCCAGGCCGCGCTTGCGTACCCAGCGCCCTGCGGTCACGCCTTCCTTGACCAAAACAGCGCCATCAGCGGCTTCGGCATCTTCCTGCAACAGGATCGAATCGGCGCCCTCGGGCACAAAGCCGCCGGTGAAAATACGCACCGCCTGATCAGGGCCGACCGAACCAGCAAAGGGATGTCCTGCCGGCGCCGCGCCAATCACGGCAAGCCTTGCGCCCAAAACGCCATCCGCCGCACGAAGCGCATAGCCATCCATGGCCGAAACATCGGCGGGCGGCTGCGTCAGCCGCGCCAGCACGGGCCGCGCCAGCACGCGCCCCGCCGCTTCGGGCAAGGCGATGGTCTCGGCAGCGGTGGGCGTCAGCGACGCCAGGATGCGCGCGCGGGCTTCTTCAACCGGCAGCAAGCCGCCCTTCTCAGCCACCGATGAACTCGCCCGATTTGCCGCCGGCCTTATGGACCAGGCGAATGTCCTCAATCCGCATCCCGCGATCGGCTGCCTTCACCATGTCATAGACCGTGAGTGCGGCGATGCTGACGGCGGTGAGCGCTTCCATCTCCACCCCCGTCTTGCCGGTCAGGCTCACGGTCGCCTCGATCACAATGGCGTCATCGCCTTCCGGTTCCAGATCAACCGAGACTTTCGAAATCATCAACGGATGGCACAGCGGAATAAGGTCCGATGTACGCTTGGCCGCCATGATGCCTGCGAGCCGTGCGACGCCCAGCACATCCCCCTTGCCCGCGCGGCCTTCGCGAATAAGCAACAGCGTTTCCGGCGCCATCACAATACGCCCGCGTGCGGTGGCCGTCCGCGCTGTCTCGGCCTTGGGCGAGACATCCACCATGGCCGCGCGGCCCGCGGCATCAAAATGCGTGAGCAGTGGCGTGCTCAGGACACGTCCACCAATGCGCGCGCGGCGGCGGCCACATCTGCCTGACGCATCAGATGCTCACCCACCAGAATGCAGCGCGCCCCGGCGGCGGCCATGCGGCGCACATCATCAGGGGTACGAATGCCGCTTTCCGCGACCGGCAGGCGATCCGCCGGCACCAGCGGGACGAGCGCTTCGCTGGTCGCAAGGTCGGTCTGCAAGCTCCGCAGGTCGCGGTTATTGATGCCGATCAGGCGCGTCTCAAGGCCAAGGGCGCGGTCCAATTCGCGCTGGTCATGCACTTCCGCCAGCACCGCCATATCCAAGGAACGAGCAATCGCTTCCAATTCGCTGGCTTGCTGGTCCGTCAGCGCCGCCATGATCAGCAGAATGCAATCCGCCCCCATGGCACGGGCTTCGAACACCTGCCAGGGATGGATCATGAAATCCTTGCGCAGCACCGGCAGCGAACAGGCGGCGCGCGCGGCTTCCAAATGCTCCACCGCACCTTGGAACCAGGGCGCATCGGTCAGCACGGAAAGGCAGGCAGCGCCGCCCGCCTCGTAGGCGCGGGCGAGTGCCGCCGGTTCAAACGGATCACGGATCAGCCCGCCCGAGGGGGAGGCGCGCTTGATTTCGGCAATCAGCCCAGTGCGCCCTTCGCCAATGCGTTCACACAGTGCGCCCACGAAATCACGGAGCGGCGGCGCGGCCGCGGCGCGGCGTTCAATTTCAGCCTGCGGGGTGATGTCCATGCGCTCGGCGACTTCGCGCGCCTTATCGGCCAGGATACGGGCCAGGGTGTCAGGGACCGATGCGGCATCGGTCGAGGGCACCGAGATATGGGGTGCATTCATCAAGAAACATCCTTGGGGGGGCATAACGCCCGGAGCCGGGCCAATACTCCAAACGCAGCCCCTTCGTCTATGGCCCTGGCGGCCAAAGCGACCCCGGCCTTGAGGTCCGCTGCCTTGCCGGCCACGATCAGCGAAGCGGCGGCATTCAGCAACACAACATCGCGGTAGGCGCCATGGGCGCCGCGCAGCAGGGCTTCCAAGGCAGCGGCGTTTTCCGCCGGGTCCCCGCCCTTCAGCGCCGAAGCCGGGGCGCGGCTGAGGCCGGCATCTTCCGGAGTCACGGTGAATTCCCGAATGGCGCCATTCTCCAGCGCGACCACCTGGCTTTCGCCGGCAAGCGTGAGTTCATCCAGGCCTTCGCCATGCACCAACCAGGCGCGTTCAGTGCCGAGTCTGGCCAGCGTCTCCGCCATGGGGCGCAGCCATTGCGGGGCGAAGGCGCCGGTCATTTGCAGCTTCACCCGGGCTGGATTCGCAAGCGGTCCCAGCAGGTTGAAGATGGTGCGCGTGCCCAATTCCATGCGCGGGCCGGCGGCGTGGCGCATGGAAGCGTGATGGCGGGGTGCCATCAGAAACACCATGCCGGCATCGCGCAGCACTTCCGGCAGCCTTTCCATCGGCACATCAAGCGAAATGCCAAGCGCCGAGATGGCATCCGCCGCCCCGGAGCGCGAAGACAAGGCACGATTCCCGTGCTTAGCCACCGGCACACCGCAGCCCGCCACCACCATGGCGGTGGTGGTGGAGATATTCAGCGTGCCCGCCGCATCTCCCCCGGTGCCAACGATATCCATCGCCCCCGGCGGCGCTTCAATTGCGACCATCCGCGCGCGCATGGCGCGCACCGCGCCGGTCATCTCGGCCACCGTTTCGCCGCGCACGCGCATCGCCATCAGCATGCCGGCGATCTGCGCGGGTGTCGCTTCGCCTGCCATGATGATGCCGAAGGCTTCTTCGGCTTCGGCCTCCGTCAGGCGCGCACCATCGGCGAGCCGCGCCAGGATGGGTTTCAGCGACATGGAATCAGGCCGGGATGGCAGCGCCTTGGGTGGCGCCTGCAAGCTTCAGGAAATTGCGCAACAAATCATGCCCATGGGCGGAAGCGATGCTTTCCGGGTGGAATTGCACGCCCCAGACCGGCAATTCCCGATGCGCGAGGCCCATGATCAGCCCATCTTCCGTCCAGGCGGTGGGGCGGAGGCATTCGGGCAGGGTTTCGCGCTCCACAATCAGGGAATGATAGCGCGTGGCAGAGAAGGGCGATGGCAGGCCGGCGAAGATATCCGTACCCCCATGATGCACATCCCAAACCTTGCCATGCACGGGTTCCGGCGCGCGAATCACCCGCCCGCCGAAAGCCTGGCCAATCGCCTGATGGCCAAGGCAGACGCCCAAAAGCGGCAGCTTCACCTCGGCGGCGAGCGAGATCAGCGGCAGGCAGATGCCGGCCTCATTCGGCGTGCAGGGGCCGGGGGAGAGCACCACGGCTTCGGGCTTCATCGCCAGAACCCCTTGCGGGTCTATGGCGTCGTTCCGCCTGACCTCCACCCGGGCGCCAAGATCGCCCAGGAAGTGGAAGAGGTTGAAGGTGAAACTGTCATAATTGTCGATCAGCAGGATCATGGGCGTGATCCTTGGGCCGAAGAGGGGGAAGAATCAAGCGGTGCTTGCCAATGGCGCGCATGAGTCTTTACCCAACCGAGGCCAATGCGTGATAGAAGAAATAAATGCTGCCTGATTTCCACGCCACCGCCGCTGCCCTGGGCGCCTTGCCGCGCGAGCGGGTTCATGGGCGCGTCAATGCCATCACCGGGCTGACCATTACGCTGGAAGGCTTCGGCCCGCTTGCCGCGATTGGGGACCGGGTCGCCATCACCGCGCAATCTGGCGCGCCAGTCATGGCGGAAATCGCTGGCTTTCGGGATGGCAAGGCGCAGGCGATTGCGCTTGGGCCACTCACGGGCCTGACATCTGGCATGCGCGCCACGCTGGCGCCGCGCCCGGCCCTGCCGGTTTCTGAGGCCTGGCTGGGGCGTGTGCTGGACCCCATGGGCAGGCCGCTTGATGGCGGACCCATGCCGGCGCCAGGCGCCATCCAGCGCCCAACCCATGCGCCGGCACCGGCAGCCGGCCAACGCTCCCGCCTTGGGGTGCGGCTGCCGCTTGGCGTTCGCGTGCTTGATCTGTTTACCCCGGTCAGGCGCGGGCAGAGGCTTGGGCTTTTCGCGGCTTCCGGCGTGGGCAAATCCACCCTCATGTCCATGCTGGCGGGCGGGCTGGCGGCGGATGTGATTGTCTTTGCGCTGGTGGGTGAACGCGGGCGCGAATTGCGCGAATTCATCGAAGATGATTTGGGGCCCGAGAAGCTCGCCCGCAGTGTCGTGGTTTGCGCCACATCGGATAGCGCGGCGCCTCTCCGGCGCGAAGCGGCCTATGCCGCGATGACGGTCGCTGAACATTTTCGTGATCAGGGCCTGCAGGTGCTGCTGCTGATGGATAGTGTGACGCGCTTTGCCTTGGCGTTGCGCGAAATTGGCTTGGCGGTCGGTGAACCGCCAGCAACGCGCGGCTACCCGCCCTCGGTATTCACCGAACTGCCGCGATTGCTGGAACGTGCGGGGCCGGGGCCGGATAATTCGCCGGGTGCCATTACCGCGCTTTTCACCGTGCTGGTGGAAGGCGATGACCATGATGAACCCGTGGCCGATGCGGTGCGCGGCATCCTGGATGGGCATGTGGTGCTTGATCGCGCCATAGGCGAGGCCGGGCGCTACCCGCCGGTGGATGTGCTGCGCTCCGTATCGCGCAGCATGCCGGGTGTTTTGGAAGAAGATGAATGGCAATTGGTGTCGGAGGCCAAGCGCCTGCTTTCCACCTATGGCGAGATCAAGGATCTGGTGCGCCTTGGCGCCTATCGCGCCGGGCATGACCCGGAAGCGGATGCGGCGGTGAAGCTGGCGCCGCGCATTGAGGCGGTGTTGCGCCAGCGCAAGGGCGAGATATCGCCCGTTGACCAATCCTTCGCGGCCTTGGCTGAGGCGATAGACGGGGCTTGATCCCTCGTCTGGAAATAGTTTTTCCTCGACCCGTCTTCCCGGATATGCAACACGCGCCTTCGTTCGGGGCAGGGGGCTTTGGTGGCTGGGGAAAGTTTTTACCGATTGGAATTGGCGTTGCGCCGAGCGCTACCCGAAAGCGTCAAGAAGCTATGGCGGCTTGGGCGCCTTGCGGTGCAACCTCTGCCGCCCTCAGCGCCGCAAATCCCGCAGCCGCAGCTTGAAGGCTGCCAGTTACTCACCGACCGCATTGAAATGCTCCGCCGGCTGCCGCAGGGCAGTATTGTTGCGGAAATAGGCACCTATCAGGGTGATTTCGCCCGCGCCATCCTAGACATCATGACACCCGAGAAGCTGCATTTGGCCGATATTACTTTCAGCCTTTGTCGGGCCGATGTATTGGCCGACCCGCGTGTGGAACGGCATGAGGGTTTGTCGGTTCCTTTCCTGCAATCCTGCGCCGATGCCAGCCTGGATATGATCTATGTAGATGCCGATCACGGCTATGATGCAGTGCGCGCCGATGCGGCCGCCGCCGCGCCCAAGGTAAAGCCGGGCGGCTATCTGATTTTCAATGATTTCGCGCGCATCATCCGGCCTGGCTTTGGCGTGCTGGGCGTGCATCAGGCTGTGTGCGAATTCGCCGCCGCCAGCGGCTGGCCGGTGGCGTTTTTCTGCCTGGAAGGTGAGGCGTTGTACGATATCGCGCTGCGTCGGCCCGAATAGAATACGCCGCTATTTCTCGCACCGAATAAAGACCGTGCTGGGGTGCGCGCGTTCCCCCACCTCGGCCGCGCTCAATTCCGTGGGAGCGCTTTCCCGTAGCGTGGGTTCCACGCCGGCGCGGCGCAGGAAGCCCAAAGCTTCCGTGCCCTTCACAGCGAAATTCACATTCTGCGGAATATCGCCGGTGCGCTGCGCGATGCGCTGGGCGTTCAGTTTGGAAACAATCACGCCCAACACATTGCCCTGACGGTCAAGCAAAGGCCCGCCTGAATTGCCCTGCTGCACCGGCGCGCTGATCTGGAAATGCTGTTCATTATTGGCAAGGCCCGCGAGTGCGCTGACCTCCCCCGTGGTCAGGGTTGGCCCCGCCGCCAGCAGCCCGGCTAGCGGGAAGCCATAGGTGACAACACTCTCACCCCGCCGCACTGGATTGGCGCGAAAGGCGAGAACCGGCCCCGGGTCATTCGGCACGGCAAGCAGCGCCAAATCGCGCTGCACATCCACCCGCGCCGGCATGGTGGCGGGCAAGGTGCGGCCATTGGCGGTGCGGACGGTAATCGCGTTGCAGCCATCAATCACGTGATGATTGGTCAGCACCCGGTCGCGCGCCACAACAAAGCCGGTGCCGGTGGAAGCGCGCCCGCGGCCCGTTGCTGGCGGCGGCGCGCCGGGGGTGGGGGAGGGTGCCGCGGTGGCCTCTGGCGGGCGGCCGAGGGGTGACTGCATGGCCACCACTTTTTCGGCACAGACATCCATGCCCCGGTTGATGATTTCCCGGCCATCACTCAGCACCATGCGAAGGTCAAAGCGGCAACCCGTATTTTGCGCTGGGCGAAGCCTCAACTCGGCCCCAGGCTGAAGCGGTCCGCGCGTCAGCAGATTGGCCCCCCAATCCTGCCGCCCGGTTTGGACCGCGAAAAAGGAATGCGCCGAGAGTTCCGTCTGATTCAAAATGCGCACCGGCTCCGTCTGCGGCAGCGCAGGGAGGGGGGGAAGGGCCAGTAGCAAAAGGGCAAGGATCAGGGCGCGCATGTGTAGCTTCTATCTCTGTATCCCTGAGGGCTTCGTCAATTCCCCCCAAGGCTTGACCTTCCCATAATAGGAAGCGCCACATGTACCCCGCCATGCCCGATACCGCCGCGACCCTGCCGCGCCTATCCTTGCCGATTGAAGGCATGACCTGCGCTGCCTGCGCCGGGCGGGTGGAACGCGCGCTGCGCAAGGTGCCGGGCGTGGCGGATGTCCAGGTGAACCCCGCCACGGATCGCGCGGAAGTGCAGGGCAGCGCCAGCGCCGCCGCTTTGAGGCAGGCCGTTGAAGCTGCCGGCTATGGCGTGACCGAGGCGCGATTTGATCTGATGATCGGAGGGATGAGTTGCGCCACCTGTGCGGGGCGGGTTGAAAAGGCGCTGAATGCCGTGCCTGGGGTGCTGGAAGCACACGTCAATCCAGCTTCGGAACAGGCGCATGTCAGGGCCATTGCCGGGGTCTCGGACGCGGCTTTGCGCGTCGCGGTGGAAGCCGCCGCCTATGAATTACGCGGCAGCACGTCAGAAGCCGGTGAAGAAGCCGCCGCCCGGGCGCTGGCGCGTGAACGGCGCGATGTGGTGCTAGCTGGGCTTTTCTCGGCGCCCTTTCTGATTGGCATGATCGGCATGGGGCTCGGGCAGGATTGGATGCCAAGCGGCTGGGTACAATTTGGCCTGGCGAGCTTCGTGGAGTTTTGGCTCGGCGCGCGGTTCTGGCGCGCAGGCTTCGCGGCGGTTCGTGCCGGCACGGGCAATATGGATCTGCTGGTGGCCCTTGGCACCGGCGCGGCCTGGGCGCTTTCCACCTGGCTTTTGCTGACCGCGCCGGCGCATCACGGCACGCCGCATCTTTATTTTGAGGCTGCGGCGGTGGTGATTTTCTTTGTTCTGCTCGGCAAATATCTGGAAGCGCGCGCCAAGCGCGCCACCGGGGCGGCGATCCGCGCCCTGCTGGACCTCAGCCCTCGCCAGGCACGCCGGTTGGAAGCGGGTGAGGAGCGCGAAGTGCCTGTGGCATTGCTCACCATCGGTGATCTTGTGGTGGTGCGCCCGGGCGAGCGCATTCCCGTGGATGGGCTGGTGCGTGAAGGCCGGTCCGGCGTGGATGAAAGCGCGCTGACCGGCGAAAGCCGTGCGGTGGAAAAGGAAGAAGGCACAAAAGTTTCAACCGGCACCATGGCTTTGGATGGGCGGCTCGTGATCGAGGCGCAAGCGGTGGGGGGCGATACGACACTCGCGCGTGTGGCGCAGTTGGTGGCGGCGGCGCAGGCGTCTCGTGCGCCCGTGCAAAAGCTGGTGGACCGCGTGAGTGCGGTGTTCGTGCCCGTGGTGCTGGGCGTGGCGCTGGCGACATTGGCTGGCTGGCTGCTGGCGGGTGTGGGGTTTGAAGCCGCACTGATCCATGCCGTTTCCGTGCTTGTGATTGCCTGCCCCTGCGCGCTTGGCCTCGCGACGCCCGCGGCCATCATGGCGGGCACCGGGGCAGCGGCGCGGGCCGGTATTTTGCTGCGTGATGCTGATGCGATTGAACGTGCCGGGCGCATCACCTTGGTTGCCTTTGATAAGACCGGCACACTGACGGAAGGCAAGCCGCGCCTGGCCGCCTTGCATCCCGCACCCGGCATTTCGCGTGATGAGGCTTTGGCGATTGCCGCCGCATTGCAAGCGGGCAGTGAGCATCCTTTGGCGCGCGCGGTTTTGGCCGAAGCCGGCGCCAGCCTGCCCGCCGAGGATTTTCGAGCCCTGCCAGGGCGCGGTGTGGAAGGTGTCGTTGGTGGGCGGCGTTATGCGCTCGGTTCTTCCAGGCTGTTGCAGGAAGCGGGCGCGGTACGCGGGGCCTTGGCCAAAGCGGCCGAGGCCGGAGAGGCTGCGGGGCAAAGCCTTTCCTGGCTGATCGAAGGCAACGAAGCCCGCGCGCTATTCCTGTTTGAAGATGCGCCGCGTGCGGGCGCCGCCGCCGCCGTGGCCGGGCTTGCTGCGCTTGGCGTGAAGCCTGCCATGATAAGCGGGGATCAGCGCGCCGCTGCGCTTGCGGTCGCGACGCCACTTGGCATTACCGATGTCGCGGCCGAGGTTTTGCCCGATGGCAAGGCAGCGCGCATCGCCGCCTGGCAGGAAGCGGGGGAAGCTGTCGCGATGGTTGGTGATGGCGTCAATGATGCGCCGGCACTCGCCAAGGCTGATCTTGGCATTGCGATGGGGACAGGCACGGATATCGCCATTCAATCGGCGGGCATCACCTTGTTGCGCGGTGATCCCGCGCTGGTGCCGGCGGCTTTGGAGATTACGCGGCTGACCTTGCGCAAGATCAGGCAAAACCTTTTCTGGGCCTTTGGCTATAATCTGCTCGGCGTGCCGCTTGCCGCGCTTGGCTTGCTGTCTCCGCCGATTGCCGGCGCGGCGATGGCGGCTTCCAGTGTGAGTGTGCTGACCAACGCTTTATTGCTGTCGCGCTGGAGGCCCCGGGCATGAATATCGGTGACGCCGCCCGGGCATCGGGCATTTCCGCCAAAATGATCCGTCATTATGAGGCGATTGGTTTGATCTCCGCCGGACGCGGCGCGAATCAATATCGCGTCTACGCCCAAGCAGATGTCGCGGAACTGCGCTTCATTCGCCATGCGCGCGACCTTGGCTTTCCTTTGCAGGATGTGAAGCGCTTGCTGGATTTATGGCGCAACCGCGCGCGGGCGAGTGCGGAAGTGAAGCGCCTTGCGCTGGATCATGTCGCGGCACTTGAAGCCAAGGCTAAATCTCTCAGCGCCATGGCGGAAAGCCTGCGCCATCTGGCCGAGCATTGCCACGGCGACGCGCGGCCAGATTGCCCAATATTGGAAGAACTCGCTGGAAAGGATGATCGCCATGGCTGACGCCATCATGCTGCAGGTTGAGGGCATGAGCTGCGGGCATTGCATCCGCGCCGTAACCAACGCCATCACGGCGCTGGATCAAGGTGCCAAGGTGGATGTGGATTTGGCCGCCAAGCGCGTTGTGGCCCAAACCAGCCTGCCGCGCGCGGATGTGGTGCGCGCGGTGGAAGAAGAAGGTTTTGCTGTAAAGGGCTGACGCCTCAGTCAGGGCGCGCGCCGGAAGCGCGTACCACGGGCGCCCAGCGTGCGGTTTCCTGCCGCAGGAATTCCGCCAGCGCTTCGGGGGTGGAGGCTTCCAGCACCAAGCGCCGCGCGGCCATGGCAGCGACCAGTTCCGGTTCCTTCAGCACGCTTTGCATGGCGGCATTCAGCCTCGCCAAGATCGGTGCCGGTAGGCCAGGCGGGGCCATCATCGCGGCCCAATCCACGCCATCAAAACCAGGCAGGCCAGATTCCGCAATGGTTGGAATCTCGGGCAAAAGTGGCACGCGCTTGCCATTGGGCACGCCAAGAATGCGCAGCTTGCCCGCTTCCGCCTGTGGAATGCCATTCAGCGCCGTGGTGAAGGCGTAATCCACACGCCCCGCGATCAATTCCGGCAAAAGCGCGCCGCCGCCGCGATAGGGCACATGCGTTGTGCGAATGCCGGCCATCAGATTGAGCTGTTCGGCGGCTAAATGCCCTGCCGATCCAATGCCGGAGGAGCCGAAATTCAATGCCTCGGGCCGCGCTTTGGCGGCGGCGATGATATCGGCCACGCTGCGAAAGGGCCGATCCACCGGCACGGCGAGCACATTCGGCACCTCACCCACCAGCGAAACAGGTGTGAGATCCTTGAGTGGATCAAAGGAAAGATTCCCATAAAGTGTCGGATTGATCGCGAGCGGCCCGATGGTGCCGAGCAGCAGCGTATAGCCATCCGGCGCGCTGCGCGTGGTGGCTTCGGTGGCGATATTACCGCCCGCGCCGGGGCGGTTTTCGATCACGACAGGCTGGCCGAGCAAGGCCTGCAAGCGCGGCGCAATGGCGCGGGCAAAGACATCCGTGGAACCGCCCGCGGCGAAGCCCACCAGCAGGCGGATCGGGCGAGAGGGGTATTCCTGCGCCAAAGCAGGGCGCGCCACAGGAAGCAGCGCCAAACCGGCAAGCAATTCGCGTTTTTTCATCATGGTCCCGGCTTTTTTATTGATCAGTTCAGGCGGATGCTGATGCTCCGCCCATGGGCTTGCAGCCCCTCGGCTTCCGCCAAAGCCACCGCTGCCGGCCCGATTTGCGCGAGCGCCGCGCCATCCGCTTCCACCCAGCTTGTGCGCTTTAGGAAATCAAAGCTCGATAGGCCAGAAGCGAAACGCGCGGTCCGCCCGGTGGGCAGCACGTGATTGGGCCCGGCGATGTAATCCCCCACCGCTTCCGGGCAAAAGCGGCCGAGAAAGGCCGCGCCGGCATGGCGGATTTGGCCTAGCAAGCCACGCGGATCATCCACCATCAATTGCAGATGCTCGGGCGCGAGACGATTGGTCAGCGCCGCCGCTTCCGCGAGATCGCGCACCAGAATAACTGCGCCATGCCGCGCCCAGCTTTCGCCGGCAATCGCCGCTCGCGGCAGGGTTTTCAGCGCGTGTTGAACCGCCTGCGCCACCGCATCCGCCAGCGCCGCATCAGGCGTGATAAGGATGGATTGCGCGCTTTCATCATGTTCGGCCTGGGCCAGCAAATCCATCGCCACATGGGCAGGATCATTGGCGCCATCGGCAATCACCACCACTTCTGAAGGCCCGGCGATGGAATCAATGCCAACCCGGCCAAAGACCTGGCGCTTCGCTTCCGCGACATAGGCATTGCCCGGCCCGACAATGCGATCCACCGGCGCGATGCTGCCCGTGCCCCAGGCCAGCGCCGCCACGGCTTGCGCGCCACCAATGCGGTAAATCTCCGTCACGCCAGCGCGCTTGGCCGCGGCCAGCACCAGCGGATTGAGCAGGCCATCCGGCGTTGGCACCGCCATGGCAATGCGCGGCACACCGGCGGCACGCGCCGGCACCGCATTCATCAGCACGGAGGATGGATAGGCTGCCTTGCCGCCGGGGACGTAAATGCCAACCGCATCCACCGGCCCCCAACGCAGACCAAGCGTCAGCCCCGCCGCATCGCGCATCACCAGATCTTGCGGCAATTGTGCGTGATGAAACGTCTCAATCCGTTCGGCCGCCAGGTTCAGCGCGGCGCGGAGTTCTGGCGCGATGGTCGCATCCGCCGCATCAATCTCGGCTTCTGTGACGCGCAAAGCGGTGGCATTGGCCGGCTGCCAGCGGTCGAAACGCGCGGTGTAGTCCATCAGCGCCGCATCGCCGCGCGCGCGGATATCGGCGATGATGCCGGCCACCACGCCATCAACCTTTTGCGTGGTTTCGCGGGCGTCATCCAAAAGCGCGGCGAAGGCGGCTTCAAACCCAGAATCCCGCGTATCCAGCCGCTTCATGCCGTGGCTTCCAACGCGGTGCGGAAGCGCGCAATCCAGGCGCCAATCGCCTCCGGCCGCGTTTTCAGCGCGGTGCGATTGACGATGAGTTTCGAAGTGACATACGCGATCACTTCACCTTCTTTGAGGCCATTGGCCTTCAGCGTGGAACCTGTCTGCACCAGATCAACGATCAGGCGCGCCAAGCCCATGGAAGGCGCCAATTCCATCGCGCCATTCAAATGCACAATCTCCGCCTGCACGCCGCGCGCGGCGAAATGGCGCTGCGCGATATTCGGGTATTTCGTGGCAACCGTGATTCGTGACCAGCGGCGCGGATCATCAGGGATGGTGTTCACCGGTTCAGCAATCGAAACCCGGCAGCGGCCAATGCCCAAATCAAGCGGGGCATAGATTTCCGGATAATCGAATTCCATCAACACATCGGAACCACAAACGCCAATCGCCGCCGCGCCATGCGCCACGAAGGTCGCGACATCAAAGGGGCGGACGCGAATGACATCCACTGTCGGATCATTGGTGGGGAAGCGCAGCCGACGGCTATCCTCATCCGCGTAATCATCGGCCGGGATCAGGCCGGCGCGTGATAGGACGGGATGAAGTTCCTTAAGGATGCGCCCTTTGGGCAGGGCAATCACCAGCGGCGTATCGGTTTCAGCCGGTGCGCCATTCAGCGCATTGGGGATCGGGATATCCATGACAATCAGCCCGCCAGTCTTTCAATATCGGCGCCCACCGCCGCCAGTTTCGCTTCCACCCGTTCATAGCCGCGATCGAGGTGATAGACGCGGTTCACAATCGTCTCACCTTCCGCTGCCAAGCCGGCGAGAATAAGAGAGACTGAGGCCCGCAAATCAGTCGCCATCACCGGCGCGCCGGAAAGTTTTTTCACGCCGCGCACAATGGCAGAAGCGCCGTGGAAATTGATGCGCGCACCCATGCGCGAAAGTTCTGGCACATGCATGAAGCGGTTTTCGAAAATGGTTTCCGTGATCATGGAAGCGCCATCTGCTACGCACATCAGCGCCATGAATTGCGCCTGCATATCGGTGGCGAAGCCGGGGAAGGGTTCGGTCATCACATCAGCGCCGCGAAGCCCATTGCTGCGTGTGACGCGAAGCCCGCCTTCTTCTTCCGCGACATCCACGCCGGCTTCACGCAGCGTGCGCGTGACAGCGCCCAGATGATCCAAGCGCGCCCCTCGCAGCAACAGCGACCCGCCGGTGATGGCGGCGGCGCAAGCAAAGGTGCCAGCTTCAATCCGGTCCGCGATGATGGGGTGCGTTGCGGCGCCAAGGCTTGCCACGCCTTCCACCAGCAGGCGATCCGTGCCGATGCCCTCAATCCTGGCGCCCATGCGCATCAGGCAGGCGGCGAGGTCGGTGATTTCGGGCTCTCGCGCCGCGTTCATGATTTCGCTCTGCCCGCGCGCCAGGGCCGCTGCCATCAGGATGTTTTCCGTGGCGCCAACCGAAACCTGCGGGAAGATGATGCGCGCACCCTTCAGGCCACCTGGCGCGCGGGCTTCGATATAGCCGGCGGTAATCTCAATCTCTGCCCCCATCTGCTCAAGGGCTTTGAGGTGCAGATCAACTGGGCGCGTGCCGATGGCGCAGCCGCCGGGCAGGCTGACGCGCGCGCGGCCGTGGCGGGCCAGCAAAGGGCCGAGCACCAGCACGGAAGCCCGCATCTTGCGCACCAGATCATAAGGCGCTTCCAGATCGGTCGCCGCCCCGCTGATGGTGATGCTGCGCGCGGTTTTGTCGCGTTCAACGGTGAGGCCATGATGCGCCAATAACCCCGCCATGGTAGCGACATCGGCCAAGTCAGGCGCATTGGTGAGCGTGAGCGGCCCATCAGAAAGCAAGCCCGCCGCCATCAGGGGCAGGGCAGCATTCTTGGCGCCGGAGACTGGGATACTGCCCGAAAGCACGCGCCCGCCGCGGATGAGAATACGGTCCATCAGAGTTTCGGCAGCGCAACCCCGCGCTGGCCCATATATTTGCCGCGGCGGTCTGCGTAGCTGACCTCGGGCGGTGCGTCGCCCTTCAGGAATAGGAATTGGCAAATGCCTTCATTGGCATAGACCTTGGCCGGCAGAGGGGTGGTATTGCTGATCTCAATCGTGACCTGGCCTTCCCATTCGGGCTCCAGCGGCGTGACATTCACAATCAGCCCGCAGCGCGCATAGGTGGATTTGCCGAGGCAGATCACCAGGATATCGCGCGGGATGCGGAAATATTCGACCGTGTGGGTCAGCACGAAGGAATTGGGCGGGATGATGCAAACCGGGCCCTTGCGCGTGACGAAGCCATCTTCGGAGAATGCCTTGGGGTCCACAATGGCATTGTCCACATTGGTGAAGATCTTGAATTCATCCGCGGCCCGCGCGTCATAGCCATAGGAAGATAGACCATAGGAGATAACACCTTCGCGGCGCTGCGCTTCCACAAAGGGTTGGATCATGCCGTGTTCCGCCGCCATTTTGCGGATCCAGCTATCGGGCATGATGGGCATGGTGGTTTGGCCTGGCTCAAATAACGGCGCGGCGCGGCGCCTGGGAGCGGTGGATTAGCCCAGCCCGGGCGGGGGGACAACCGGGCGGGCGTTGCGCATCAAGCGGGTGCCACCTTCATCGGCCGCGTGACCCAATTCGCCACCACCGCAATCACGCCCACCACCAGCATCACCGGCCAGAAGGCGGCGTAGCTGCCGGTGGCATCCACCACCCAGGCGCCCGCACCCGCCCCCAGAAACCCGCCCATTTGGTGGGAGAAGAAGCAAATCCCGTAAAGCGCGCCCAGATCCGCCACGCCAAAGCGCCGCGCAATGGCCGCCGAGGTCAAGGGAACGGTGCCCAGCCAGATGAAGCCCATGACAGCGGCGAACACCAAGGTTCCCCATTCGGTTGGCGTGACATTGGCGAAAATCGCAATCGCAATCGTGCGGACCATGTAAATCCCGCCCAGGGCCACTTCCGGGCGGATGCTATTTCCAATCCGCCCGCAGAGCCATGATCCCGGGATATTGAACAGCCCCACCAGCATCAGCGCGGTCACGCCAAGCCCTGCCGGCAGGCCGCAGAGCGAAAGATGTGCCGGCAGATGCGTCGTCAGGAAGGCCAACTGAAAGCCGCAGGCGAAGAAGCCCAGCGTCAGCAGCGCGAAATCCCGCTGTGCCAAGGCGCGCTTTGCAAGCGCAGGCAGGCCGGCCAGCCCGGTCGGGCGCCCGGTTCCCGGCCCAGGTGGCGCCCATTCCAGCCGAGGTGCCACGAAGATCATCAGCGCCATGGTGGCAGCCAACATGAGGAAGGCGCCGGAGGTGCCGTAATCCGTAATGCCCCATTGCACGAAGGGGATCAGCGCCGCCTGGCCGATGGACCCGCCGGCGGAAGCAAGCCCCAAAGCATCGCCTCGGCGATTTTCCGGCACGGCACGGGCGACCGCGCCAAGCACGGTGCCAGACCCTGCCGCCGCCACGCCAAGCGCGGTGCAAACGCCAATCCCGATGATCAGGCTTGTTGTGCTCGGCCAAACCGCCGGCAGGATCAGGCCGATGGCGTAAATCACCGCGCCACCCAAAGCCACGCGCCCGGCGCCGATCTTATCCGCCAAAGCCCCGGCCAGCGGCTGGCCCACGCCCCAAAGCAAATTATGCAGCGCCACCGCCGCGCCATAGGCAAAGGCAGGGATGGCGTGCTCCGCGCCAAGCGGCAGCAGGAACAGCCCAAAGGTCTGCCGTGTCCCAAGTGCTAAGGAGACCGAGGCAGCGGCGGCGATGACGACAATCCAGGCTTGTGCAGGCATGCCCCCTTATGGCGAAGCAGCGCACCCTTGGCCAGATGGAAACCCGCTTGACGCGCCCGCCCGCACCCCCTAAACGCCCCCTTCCGCTGCACCGCCCCGGGAGTAATCCAAGGGGCTGTTTGGCGTTTTGGGGAACGCGGGAGACCTTTTTGGGTCGCATGCACCGCGGGCCTCTCGGTTTTATGAGAGAGGATTTAGACAGTGGCGAAGAAGATCGCAGGCTATATCAAGCTGCAGATCCCGGCCGGCAAGGCGAACCCTTCGCCGCCCGTCGGGCCCGCGCTTGGTCAGCGTGGCCTGAATATCATGCAATTCGTGAAGGAATTCAACGCGGCGACGCAGCAGATGGAACCGGGCACGCCGACGCCCGTGGTCATCACGGCTTATTCGGACCGCACCTTTTCCTTCATCACCAAGACGCCCCCCAACACCTATTTCCTGCTGAAGGCCGCGAAGCTCGATAAGGGCTCAACCGCGCCGGGCAAGGCCGCGCCGATTGGCCGCGTGACCAAGTCTCAGCTGGTGGAAATCGCCAAGGTGAAGATGCAGCACATGAACGCCAATGACGTTGACGCTGCCGTGCGCATGCTTGCGGGTTCCGCCCGTGCCATGGGCCTGACCGTGGTGGAGGGCTAAGATCATGGCACAGCAAGGTAAGCGCCTGAAGGCGGCCTATACGGGTTTTGACCGTGAAAAGACCTATGCGCTGGATGAGGCTGTGAAGCTCGCCCGCGGCGCTGCCAAGGCGAAGTTTGACGAAACCATTGAAATTTCGATGAATCTTGGCATTGACCCTCGCCATGCGGACCAGATGGTGCGCGGCGTGGTGGGCCTGCCGCATGGTACCGGCAAGACCGTGCGCATTGGCGTTTTTGCCCGTGGCGCCAAGGCTGATGAAGCCAAGGCCGCCGGCGCGGATGTGGTGGGTGCGGATGACCTGGCTGCCCTGGTGCAGGAAGGCAAGATCGAATTCGATCGCTGCATCGCGACGCCTGACATGATGGGCCTGGTGGGCCGGCTTGGTAAGGTGCTCGGCCCCCGTGGCCTGATGCCGAACCCGAAGCTTGGCACCGTCACCATGGATGTGAAGGGCGCCGTGACCGCGGCCAAGGCTGGTCAGGTGGAATTCCGTGCCGAGAAGGCGGGGATTGTGCATGCCGGCATCGGAAAGGCATCCTTCGGCGAAGCGCAACTGCTTGAAAATGCCCGCGCTTTTGTGGAAGCGATCCAGCGCGCGCGCCCAACCGGCGCCAAGGGGACCTATGTGAAGAAGGTGGCGGTTTCCTCCACCATGGGCCCCGGCGTGAAGGTGGATGTCACCAGCCTTTCGGCTTCGGCCAATTAAGGTTTAGGCGCGGCCCTTGGCCGTGCATTGAATTCGCTTGGTCCCTATGGGGCCAAGCGGGCAGGGGATGGCCTTCGGCCATGCCCGAACCTGTCGGAGACCTCCTGTTGTCCTGCGGGACAGTAAAGGGCCCTCGGGCTCGCAGGGGATAGACGGGGTGCCCAAGCAGAGACCTCCCAGGGTAAGTCCCTGGTTTGGCTTGGTTTGGCGTTCCGGACTGACAGGCGAACCGGGGTTGGTGCCATACCGGTGCCGGCCCCCGAGTGAACCCGGCTGGAGCCCTTCCAAAAGGCCCTAGTCACCGACGGAGACGTAGAGTGGAAAGATCGGAGAAGCGCGAATTCGTCGAATCCCTCGCCACGATCTTCGCCGAGACCTCCTTCGTGCTGGTTGCCCGCAATGACGGGCTGACTGTCACGGCTGTGAGTGAACTCAGGCGTAAGATGCGCGCGGCTGGGGCTTCGTATAAGGTCGCGAAGAACCGCCTGGCCACCCGCGCCCTCGAAGGCACCCGCTTCCAAGGCATCTCACCATTGCTGAAGGGTCCGACCGCGCTTGCGTGGTCAGTGGACCCGGTGGCCGTGGCGAAAACTGCCGTGGAGTTCGCCAAGACAAACGATAAGTTTGTTGTCCTGGGCGGTGCTCTTGGAACCCAGACGCTGAGCGCCGATGGCGTGAAGGCTCTGGCCGAGCTGCCGTCCCTGGAGACGCTGCGCGCGCAGCTGCTGGGTCTTATCCAGACCCCGGCGACGCGGATTGCGGGCGTACTTCAGGCCCCTGGTGGGCAGGTGGCGCGAGTGTTGGCGGCATACGCCGAGAAGGACGCGGCCTGAGGCCCGGATGTTTTGTCCCCCGTGGCATGCGGCCCCGGGGGAGTTGCAAGAACCAAACCAAGATACTAGATCAAGGAGTACAAAGACATGGCTGATCTCGCGAAGTTGGTGGACGAGCTGTCCGCCCTGACCGTTCTGGAAGCTGCCGAGCTTTCCAAGATGCTTGAAGAAAAGTGGGGCGTTTCCGCCGCCGCGCCGGTGGCCGTGGCCGCTGCGCCGGCTGCTGCCGCTGCCCCGGCTGCTGAAGCGCAGACGGAATTCACGGTCATTCTGGCCGCCGGTGGCGACAAGAAGATCAATGTCATCAAGGAAATTCGCACCATCACGGGCCTTGGCCTGAAGGAAGCGAAGGACCTGGTGGAAGGGGCGCCGAAGACTGTGAAGGAAGGCGTCTCAAAGGACGAAGCTGACAAGATCAAGAAGGTGCTGGAAGAAAACGGCGCCACGGTCGAAGTGAAGTAAGACTTCGGGCCGGCCCTGGGCATCCGCTGCCGGGGCCGGACGAAAAAAGGCTGGGCGCGGGTGGAACCTTCCTGAAAAGGGGTCAGGTTCCGCCCGTGCCCGCGTTTCTCCGGTCCGGGACCGGGGGGGCGTTCAGCGGATAACCCGCGCCGGCAGGGTAGGCCGGCAGGACAGATAGAGAAGAGCAGGACAGGCATGAACGCGATCACCCAGTCTTTCACCGGGCGTAAGCGGATCCGCAAGAGCTTCGGGCGTTTGCCAGAAGTGGCGCCGATGCCGAACCTTATTGATGTGCAGCGCGCATCCTATGAAAGCTTCCTGCAAATGGAAGTGCTTCCGGATTCGCGCACCGTCACGGGTTTGCAGGAAGTGTTCCGTTCGGTCTTTCCGATTGATGATTTCGCCGGGCGTGGTCGCCTGGAGTTCGTGCAATACGAACTCGAAGATCCGAAATATGATGTTGAGGAATGCATCCAGCGCGGGCTGACCTATGCCGCGCCGCTCAAGGTGCGGCTGCGCCTGATCGTGTGGGATGTGGATGAGGAAACCGGCAGCCGTTCCGTGCGCGACATCAAGGAACAGGATGTCTACATGGGCGATATGCCGCTCATGACCGATAACGGCACCTTCATCATCAATGGCACGGAACGTGTTATTGTCTCGCAAATGCATCGCAGCCCGGGCGTGTTTTTCGATCATGACCGTGGCAAGACGCATTCCAGCGGCAAGTATCTGTTTGCCGCACGCGTTATTCCGTATCGCGGTTCCTGGCTTGATTTTGAATTCGACGCCAAGGACATTTGCTATGTCCGCATTGACCGCAAGCGCAAGCTGCCGGTCACCACGCTGCTTTACGCGCTGGATAGTGCGGCCACTGAAATGCAGCGCGCCGAGCGTGGCGGGCAGATGGAATTGCATGAAATCCGCGGCATGGATGCCGAGGAAATCTTGAATTCCTTCTATGGTCAGGTGGTGTTTGCGCGCGGCCCCAAGGGCTGGTCGCGCACTTTTGACCCTGATGCTTTCCGTGGTGTGAAGCTCGCGGAAGCGCTGGTGGATGCGCGTACTGGCGAAGTGGTCGCCGAAAAGGACGCGAAGCTGACGCCGCGCCTGGCGCGCAAGATCGCCGAAGCCGGCACGACGGAAGTGCTGGTGAGCCGCGCTGAATTGCTCGGCCGCTTTGTGGCGGAAGACCTGGTGAATATGGAAACCGGGGAAATCTGGGCCGAAGCCGGTGAGGAATTGACTGAGCCGAAGCTGAACCTGATCGAGGAAATCGGGCTCAATCGCCTGCCGACGCTCTCCATTGATCAGGCGGTTGGTCCCTGGATGCGCAATACGCTGGCGGTGGATAAGAATTCCAACCGCGACGAAGCGCTGATGGATATCTATCGCGTGATGCGTCCGGGTGAACCGCCGACGCCTGACACGGCTGAGGCGCTGTTCCGCGGCCTGTTCTTCGACATGGAACGCTATGATCTTTCCACGGTCGGGCGCGTGAAGATGAATATGCGCCTGGGCTTTTCGCTGGAAGAAGTGCCGGATTATGTGCGCATCCTGCGTAAGCAGGATATCGTGGCGACGCTGCGCGTGCTGCTCGACCTTAAGGACGGGCGCGGGCAGATTGACGATATTGATAACCTCGGCAATCGCCGCGTGCGGTCGGTTGGCGAATTGATGGAAAATCAATATCGCGTTGGCTTGCTGCGCATGGAACGCGCGATCAAGGAACGCATGGGTTCGGTGGATATTGACACCGTCATGCCGCATGACTTGATCAATGCGAAGCCGGCGGCAGCGGCTGTGCGGGAATTCTTCGGCTCCTCGCAGTTGTCGCAGTTCATGGACCAGACCAACCCGCTTTCGGAAGTGACGCATAAGCGCCGCTTGTCAGCGCTTGGCCCGGGTGGTCTCACGCGTGAACGCGCAGGCTTTGAAGTGCGCGACGTGCACCCGACGCATTACGGGCGCATCTGCCCGATTGAAACGCCGGAAGGGCCGAATATCGGTCTGATCAATTCACTCGCGACTTTTGCCAAGGTGAACAAATACGGCTTCATCGAAACGCCGTATCGCCTGGTAAAGGATGGGCAGATTGTGGGCGATTCCCGCTATCTGTCCGCGATGGAAGAAGAGCGTCTGATTGTGGCGCAGGCTGATGCCAATGTTGATGGCGATGGCCGCTTCAAGGATGAATTGGTCTCTGTCCGTCAGGGTGGCGATTTCCGTCTGGTAAAGCCGGAAGAAGTGACGGCGATTGACGTCTCGCCCAAGCAGCTTGTTTCGGTTGCGGCGGCGCTGATCCCCTTCCTTGAAAACGATGACGCGAACCGCGCTTTGATGGGTTCCAACATGCAGCGTCAGGCGGTGCCGCTGATCCGCGCTGATGCACCGCTGGTTGGCACTGGCATGGAAGCCGCGGTGGCGCGGGATTCCGGGGCGACGATTGTTGCGCGCCGCGATGGTGTGGTGGATTCGATTGACGGTGCGCGCATTGTGGTGCGCGCTACCTCGGCCGATGGCACGACCAGCGGCGTTGATATCTATCGGCTGCGCAAATACATGCGGTCCAACCAATCCACCTGCATCAACCAGCGCCCGCTGGTGAAGGTTGGTGATGCGGTGAAGACCGGCGACATCATCGCCGATGGTCCTTCGACCGAGCTTGGTGAATTGGCGCTGGGGCGCAATGTGCTGTGCGCCTTTATGCCTTGGAATGGCTACAACTTCGAAGATTCGATCCTGATCAGCGAACGCATCGCGCGCGATGATGTGTTCACCTCTATCCATATCGAAGAATTTGAGGTGATGGCGCGCGATACGAAGCTCGGCCAGGAAGAAATTACCCGCGACATTCCGAATGTGGGCGAAGAAGCGCTGCGCAATCTGGATGAAGCCGGCATTGTCTATATCGGTGCCGAGGTGAATCCGGGTGATATTCTGGTGGGCAAGGTGACGCCCAAGGGCGAAAGCCCGATGACGCCGGAAGAAAAGCTGCTGCGTGCCATTTTCGGTGAAAAGGCTTCTGATGTGCGCGACACATCGCTGAAGCTGCCGCCTGGCGTGGCCGGGACCATTGTTGATGTCCGCGTCTTCTCCCGCCGGGGGATCGACAAGGATGAGCGCGCCATGGCGATTGATCGTTCGGAAATCGAACGCTTGGCCAAGGACCGCGATGACGAAAAGGCGATTCAGGAGCGTTCCTTCTATTCGCGCTTGCGTGAACGCCTGCTGAACCGCAAGGCGACCGGCGGTTTCAAGCCAATCAAGTCTGGCACGGTGATCACCGATGAAGTGCTGGATGAATTTGCCAAGGCGACATGGCGGCAAATCTCGGTCGCGGATGATGCCGCGATGGCCGAAATTGAAGCCATGAAGCGCGAATTCGATGCCGCGATTGAAAAGCTGCAAAAGCGTTTTGAGAGCAAGGTCGAAAAAGTGCAGCGCGGTGACGAATTGCCGCCGGGTGTCATGAAGATGGTGAAGGTCTTCATCGCGGTGAAGCGCAAGCTTCAGCCGGGTGACAAGATGGCCGGCCGCCATGGGAATAAGGGTGTGGTCAGCCGCGTTGTGCCGGTTGAAGATATGCCCTTCCTGGAAGATGGTACCTCGGTTGACCTGGTGCTGAACCCGCTTGGCGTGCCTTCGCGCATGAATGTGGGGCAGATCCTGGAAACCCATTTGGGGTGGGCCTGCGCCAATCTCGGCCGTCAGGTCGGTGAATTGGTGGATGAATATCGCCATCGCAGCGCGCGCCGCAGCGAATTGGAAGCCAAGCTGAAGGATATCTATGGTGACGAAGTCTTCACCCGCGATATCGCGCCGATGGCCGATGATCAGTTGGTGGAGCTTTGCGAGAACCTGAAAAAGGGTATCCCGATTGCGACGCCGGTGTTTGATGGCGCGCGCATGGCCGATATTGAAGGCATGCTGGAAAAGGCCGGGCTTGATACCTCGGGCCAGGTTTGGCTGCATGATGGCCGTTCGGGTGAGCGTTTCGAACGTAAGGTGACGGTCGGCTACATTTATATGCTGAAACTGCATCACCTGGTGGATGACAAGATCCATGCGCGTTCCATCGGCCCCTACAGCCTGGTCACTCAGCAGCCGCTGGGTGGTAAGGCGCAGTTTGGTGGTCAGCGCTTCGGCGAAATGGAAGTCTGGGCGCTGGAAGCCTATGGCGCTGCCTATACGCTGCAGGAAATGCTCACCGTCAAATCGGACGATGTTTCGGGCCGCACCAAGGTCTATGAAGCCATCGTGCGCGATCAGGACAGTTTTGAGGCTGGTATTCCAGAATCCTTCAACGTGTTGGTGAAGGAACTTAAATCGCTTGGTCTCAATGTTGACCTGGAAAACCGCCCGGTCTGATGGATCAGCTTAGTCTTATTCTCTCACCGCTCAGCCGCCACGAAGCCTTCGTGGCGGCGGCCCCGCTCAAGAGGTTGGCCGCATGAACGAGCTTATGAAAATCCTGGGTCAGACGGGTCAGGCCGTCACTTTTGACCAGATCAAGATCACCATGGCGAGCCCGGAGCAGATCCGCTCCTGGTCCTATGGCGAGATCAAGAAGCCGGAAACCATCAATTACCGCACCTTCAAGCCGGAGCGGGATGGGCTTTTCTGTGCTCGGATCTTTGGCCCGATCAAGGATTATGAGTGCCTTTGCGGCAAGTACAAGCGGATGAAGTTCCGCGGCATTATTTGCGAAAAATGCGGCGTGGAAGTGACGCTGGCCAAGGTGCGGCGTGAACGCATGGGCCATATCGAACTGGCCAGCCCCGTGGCGCATATCTGGTTCCTGAAGTCCCTGCCGTCGCGCGTTGGGCTGATGGTGGATATGACGCTGAAGGAGCTGGAGAAGGTTTTGTACTTCGAAAGCTATGTGGTGCTGGAACCGGGCCTCACGGACCTCAAGCTGCGTCAGCTGCTGAACGAAGATCAGTACCAGGCGAAGTTGGATGAATTCGGTGAGGATTCCTTCAGTGTCGGCATTGGCGCGGAAGCCGTGAAGCAGATGCTGGGCGGGATCGAGCTTCAGAAGGAAGCCGTGACGCTGCGCGCGGACCTGAAGGACGCGACATCGGAAGCCAAGCGCAAGAAGCTGGTGAAGCGGCTGAAGCTGATGGAAGCCTTTGGCGAATCGGGCGCGCATCCGCAATGGATGATCCTGGATGTGGTGCCGGTCATTCCGCCGGAACTCCGCCCGCTGGTGCCGCTGGATGGTGGGCGTTTTGCGACGTCTGATCTGAATGATCTCTATCGTCGCGTCATCAACCGCAATAACCGCCTGAAGCGGCTGATCGAATTGCGCGCGCCGGATATCATCGTGCGCAATGAAAAGCGCATGCTGCAGGAATCGGTGGATGCGCTGTTTGACAATGGTCGGCGTGGCCGCGCCATCACGGGGGCGAATAAGCGCCCGCTGAAGTCGCTTTCCGATATGCTGAAGGGCAAGCAGGGCCGCTTCCGCCAGAACCTGCTCGGCAAGCGCGTGGATTATTCGGGCCGTTCGGTGATTGTGGTGGGGCCGGAATTGAAGCTCCATCAATGCGGCTTGCCGAAGAAGATGGCGTTGGAACTGTTCAAGCCCTTCATCTATTCGAAGCTTGAGAAATACGGTCACGCCACCACCATCAAGGCCGCGAAGCGGATGGTGGAAAAGGAACGTCCCGAAGTGTGGGATATTCTGGAAGAAGTGATCCGCGAACACCCGGTGCTGCTGAACCGCGCGCCGACGCTTCACCGCTTGGGCATTCAGGCGTTTGAGCCGGTGCTGATTGAAGGCAAGGCTATCCAGCTTCACCCGCTGGTTTGCACCGCCTTCAATGCGGATTTCGACGGCGACCAGATGGCGGTGCATGTGCCGCTCAGCCTGGAAGCGCAGTTGGAAGCGCGCGTCTTGATGATGTCCACCAACAACATCCTGAGCCCGGCGAATGGCAAGCCCATCATCGTGCCGAGCCAGGATATTGTGTTGGGGTTGTATTACCTGAGCCTTGAGACGCCGGAATTCCGCGTGGCGCAAAAGCGCGTGGAAGAAGTGCGCGCTCTGGTGCATAGCGCCGGCGCCAAGGGTGGCCAAAACCTGACGCCGGAAGAAATTGAGGCGCTGAAATTCCGCCCACAAATTTTCCGTGGCCAGCGTGAAATTGAACAGGCGCTGGCGAATAGCCTGATCGCGCCGCATTCGGCGGTGCATGCGAAGGTTGATATTGGCGTTGAAAATGGCGGCCCGGCGACCGTGCTGACCACGCCCGGGCGCATGATGATTGCGGATTTGCTGCCCAGCCATCCACAATTGCCTTATTCGCTGGTCAATCGGCAGCTCACGAAGAAGAATATTTCTGACGTGATGGATGCCGTCTATCGCCATTGCGGCCAGAAGGAGAGTGTGATCTTCGCCGACCGTCTGATGGGACTTGGTTTCCGTCACGCGGCGCGCGCGGGGATTTCCTTCGGCAAGAACGACATGGTGGTGCCCGACGACAAGAAGGGCATGATCGAACGCACCAAGACCGAGATCAAGGAATTCGAACAGCAATATCTTGATGGTCTGATCACCGCCGGCGAACGCTACAACAAGGTGGTGGATGCCTGGTCGCGCTGCACGGATGAAGTGGCCGGCGCGATGATGAAGGAAATTCAGCGCCAGGAAGTCGGCAAGCCGACCAATAGCGTTTGGATGATGAGCCATTCCGGTGCGCGCGGTTCGCCCGCGCAGATGCGCCAGCTTGCCGGTATGCGCGGGCTGATGGCGAAGCCTTCGGGCGAAATCATCGAACAGCCCATCATCGCCAACTTCAAGGAAGGGCTCTCGGTCCTGGAGTATTTCAACTCCACCCATGGTGCCCGTAAAGGCTTGGCCGATACCGCGCTCAAGACCGCCAATTCAGGCTATCTGACGCGGCGTCTGGTGGATGTCGCGCAGGATTGCATCATTGTGGAGCCGGATTGCGGCACCGAACGCGGGCTTTCCGTGCGTGCGGCGATGGATGGCGCGGAAGTGGTTTCCTCACTATCCGAGCGTATCCTGGGTCGTACCGCGCAGGAAGATGTGGCTGATCCGGAAACGGGTGAGCTCATTGTCATGCGCAACAACCTGATTGATGAGGTGCAGGCGGAGCGCATCGAAAGTTCGGGCGTGGAGCAGGTGAAGATCCGCTCTGTGCTGACCTGCGATGCGCGCCAGGGCGTTTGCGGCCTCTGCTATGGCCGTGACCTTGCCCGCGGTACGCCGGTGAATATTGGTGAGGCGGTTGGCGTGATCGCCGCGCAATCCATCGGTGAGCCTGGCACGCAGCTGACGATGCGCACCTTCCATATCGGTGGTGCCGCGCAGCGTGGTGCGGAACAAAGTGCGGTGGAAGCTGCTTCCGAAGGCAGCATCAAGATTCTCAATCGCGTGGTGGTGACCAATAGTCAAAACCAGCCGATTGTGATGAGCCGCAATTGCGAAATCGCGCTTTATGATGCGCAGGGGCGTGAACGGTCACGTCAGCGCGTGCCTTATGGTGCGCGTTTGATCGCGGCAGATGGTGCGCAGGTCACGCGCGGGCAGAAGCTCGCTGAATGGGACCCCTTCACACTGCCGATCATCACGGAACGTAATGGCCGCGTTGAATGCGCCGACCTGATCGAGAATGTTACGCAGGTCGACCGCGTGGACGAAGTGACGGGCCTGTCATTCCGTGAAGTCGTGGAATACAAGGCGCCTGGCAAGGCCGTTGATCTTCGCCCCCGCCTGATCCTGCGTGATGAGGCCGACAATGTGGTTAAGCGCGAAAACGGCACGGAAGCGATTTACTTCCTGACGCCTGGGACGATTCTCTCGGTGGAAAACAACGCCACGGTCGCCGCCGGCGACGTGCTGGCGCGCCTGCCGCGTGAAAGCTCCAAAACGCGTGACATTACGGGTGGTCTGCCGCGCGTGGCCGAATTGTTCGAAGCGCGCCGGCCGAAGGATCATGCGATCATTAGCGAAATTGATGGCCGCGTGGAATTTGGCAAGGACTACAAGGCGAAGCGCCGCATCCTGGTGGTGCCGGAACAGGTGGGTGATGAACCGCCCGTACCGCGCGAATACCTGGTGCCCAAGGGCAAGCACGTGTCTGTCCAGGAAGGCGACTATGTGAAGCGCGGTGATCCGCTGGTGGATGGCCCCCGCGTGCCGCATGATATCCTGCGGGTGCTGGGCGTCGAAAAGCTGGCCGACTACCTGGTGGACCAGATTCAGGAGGTCTATCGGCTTCAGGGCGTGAAGATCAACGACAAGCATATTGAAGTGATCGTCCGCCAGATGCTGCAGAAGGTTGAGGTCACCGATCCGGGCGACACCACCTATCTGATCGGCGAACAGGTAGACCGCATCGAATTCGAAATTGAGAATGAGAAGCGAATCGCCGCCAAGGAACGCCCGGCAGTGGCCGAACCGGTGCTGCAGGGCATCACCAAGGCATCCTTGCAGACCGAGTCCTTCATCTCGGCCGCGTCCTTCCAGGAAACGACCAGGGTGCTGACCGAAGCCGCCACGGCGGGCAAGGTGGATTACCTGGCCGGCCTCAAGGAAAACGTGATTGTCGGGCGCTTGATCCCGGCGGGCACGGGTTCCGTGATGAACCGCCTGCGGGCGCTGGCAGCGCAGCGTGATCGTGGGCGCCTGGCGGCCGCTTCACCAGCTTTGCCGGAACCAAAGGCAGCCGAATAAGGATGCTTTGCGCCGTGACGTTGGATGGGGTGAAATTCTCTGTGCAAACAGGGCGAATTATCCCCTTCCAACAGGTGAACGGCGCTTGACTTGAACTGGGGTGGGACGTAAAAGGCCCCTCCTTAAGCGAGTCCTCATTCGGGGCTCGTCGTTTTTTAGACCAAAAGCTCCGCCGCCGGCGCCGCCCCTTAGGGGGCTGAGGCCGGCAGCCGATTGGTAGCCCGGGGGGTGCGTTTGAACGCGCCATACCGGGCAAAACCGTTTGGCAGGGCCAGAGGTCATTTGGATGGTTACGAAGGGGCGTCATGCCGACGATCAACCAACTCATCGCCCAAGGGCGTGAGACGAAGCCAGCCCGGAACAAGGTTCCGGCCCTGAAAGGCAGCCCGCAGAAGCGCGGCGTCTGCACGCGCGTCTACACGACCACGCCGAAGAAGCCGAACTCTGCGCTCCGCAAGGTTGCGAAGGTGCGCCTGACGAATGGCTTTGAAGTCGTGAGCTACATTCCCGGCGAAGGTCACAATCTGCAGGAACACTCGGTGGTTCTTATCCGCGGTGGCCGCGTGAAGGATCTTCCGGGCGTTCGTTATCATATTCTGCGCGGCGTGCTGGATACCCAGGGCATTGCCAAGCGCCGCAAGCGCCGTTCGCTCTACGGCGCGAAGCGTCCGAAGTGAGGGGCTGAACCATGTCTCGTCGTCACCGCGCTGAAAAGCGTGAGGTTCTGCCGGATCCGAAATTCGGCGATATCGTTCTCAGCCGCTTCATGAATGTTCTCATGTATGACGGGAAAAAGAGCGTTGCCGAATCCATCGTCTATGCGGCGATGGATACGCTGAAGAAGAAGGGCGGTCCCAATAGCGACCCGCTGCGCTTATTCCATGAGGCGATGGATAATGTGAAGCCCGCCGTGGAAGTGCGCAGCCGCCGCGTTGGTGGCGCCACTTATCAGGTGCCGGTGGAAGTTCGCACGGAACGCCGCCAGGCGCTGGCGATCCGCTGGCTTATTGAAAGCGCGCGCAAGCGTGGCGAGAACACGATGGAAGAGCGTCTTTCAGCGGAGCTGATGGATGCGGCGAATAATCGCGGCTCTGCCGTGAAGAAGCGCGAAGACACGCACCGGATGGCTGAAGCCAACAAGGCCTTCAGCCACTACCGCTGGTAAGCAACCCCCGATCTGGAATCACGAACATGGCCAAAGCGAAATTTGAGCGGAACAAGCCGCACTGCAACATCGGGACGATCGGGCATGTGGACCATGGCAAGACGTCGCTGACGGCGGCGATCACCAAGATCCTGGCGAAGGCTGGTGGGGCGACCTTCACGGCCTATGATCAGATTGACAAGGCGCCGGAAGAACGCGCGCGCGGCATCACGATTTCCACAGCGCATGTGGAATATGAAACCGCCAACCGTCACTACGCGCATGTGGATTGCCCTGGCCACGCCGACTACGTGAAGAACATGATCACGGGTGCGGCGCAGATGGATGGCGCGATCCTGGTTGTGTCGGCTGCCGATGGCCCGATGCCGCAAACACGCGAACACATCCTGCTCGCGCGCCAGGTTGGCGTGCCGGCGCTGGTGGTGTTCCTCAACAAGGTTGATATGGCGGATCCTGATCTGCTTGAGCTTGTTGAAATGGAAGTGCGTGAACTGCTGAGCAGCTATCAGTTCCCTGGCGATGACATTCCCATCATCCATGGCTCCGCACTGTGTGCCCTGGAAGACCGCGACCCTGAGAAGGGTGAGCAGGCGATCCTGAAGCTGATGGAAGCGGTGGATGCCTATATTCCGCAGCCTGAGCGCCCGGTGGACCGCCCCTTCCTGATGCCGATCGAAGACGTGTTTTCGATCTCTGGCCGCGGTACGGTGGTGACTGGTCGTGTGGAGCGCGGCATTGTGCGCGTTGGTGAAGAAGTTGAAATCATTGGTCTGAAGGACACGGTGAAGACGACGGTGACCGGCGTTGAAATGTTCCGCAAGCTGCTGGATCAGGGCCAGGCGGGTGACAATATCGGCGCGCTGCTGCGTGGCACGAAGCGTGAAGATGTGGAACGTGGCCAGGTGTTGGCGGCGCCCGGTTCGATCACGCCGCACACGAAGTTCAAGGCGGAAGCCTATGTGCTGACGAAGGAAGAAGGTGGCCGTCACACGCCGTTCTTCACCAATTATCGTCCGCAGTTCTATTTCCGTACGACGGATGTGACTGGCGTTGTGTCTCTGCCGGAAGGTGTGGAGATGGTGATGCCGGGTGACAATGTTTCGATGGATGTGGAATTGATTGCACCGATCGCGATGGATGAAGGCTTGCGCTTCGCCATTCGCGAAGGTGGCCGCACTGTCGGCGCCGGCGTTGTCGCCAAGATCACTGCGTAAGAACAGGATACCGGGTCCCACATCATGGACAGCCAAAATATCCGCATCCGCCTCAAGGCGTTCGATCACCGCGTGCTGGATGGCAGCACGCGGGAAATCGTGAATACCGCGAAGCGGACAGGTGCGCGCGTGCGGGGCCCGATTCCGCTGCCGACGCATATTGAGCGTTTCACTGTGAACCGCTCTCCGCATGTCGACAAGAAAAGCCGCGAGCAATTTGAAATCCGTACGCATCGCCGTCTTCTTGATATCGTTGACCCCACGCCGCAGACGGTGGACGCGCTGATGAAGCTCGACCTCGCCGCTGGCGTGGATGTCGAAATCAAGATCTGAAGGGCCGGGGGAGTTTACCATCATGGCCGCGAAAAATGGCCGCACTGGCCTGATCGCCAAAAAGCTGGGCATGTCCCGGCTGTTTAATGAGGATGGCTCGACCATCCCCGTCACGCTGCTGCATGTTGACAATGTGCGCGTGGTTGCAAAGCGCAGCGCTGAGAAGGATGGCTATGAAGCCGTTCAGCTTGGCATTGGCATTGCGAAGCCCAAGAACGTCTCTAAGGCGAATAAGGGGCATTTCGCAAAGGCTGCTGTGGAAGCGCCACGTAAAGTGGTGGAATTCCGTGTGGCTGGCGATGCTGTGCTGGAACCCGGTGCCGTACTTTCCCCCGCGCATTTCGTTGCGGGGCAGAAGGTGGATGTGACCGGTGTGACGGTTGGTAAGGGCTTCGCGGGTGCCATGAAGCGCTGGAACTTCTCGGGGCTTGAAGCCTCGCACGGGGTTTCCGTCAGCCACCGCTCGCATGGTTCTACTGGTAACCGTCAGGACCCGGGCAAGACCTTCAAGAACAAGAAGATGGCGGGGCACCTTGGTGTTGAGCGCGTGACCACCCAGAATCTGGAAGTGGC
>CALRPR020000022.1:0-42479 GCA_943370125.1 Allobosea thiooxidans
CCGCTCAGGCTATCGCCATTCACCAGGCCAACACCGGCACCAAGCGGCGAAGTGGTATAAGTCAACAACGGGTTCGCATCGCCATAGGCGCGGCTTTGCGCATCCGCCGTCACTGTGATCGGACGTGGCGTCACCGCAAGGTTATTGCCCACATAGGTCAGCGTGTAGTTGCTGCTCGCCGCAAGGTCGCCCCTAGTAATCGCATAGCTGCCCACCCCGCTCGTCGTGCCCGCCGTCGTCGTCAGCGCCCCGCTCAGGCTATCGCCATTCACCAGGCCAACACCGGCACCAAGCGGCGAAGTGGTATAAGTCAACAACGGGTTCGCATCGCCATAGGTGCGGCTTTGCGCATCCGCCGTGACCGTGACCGGACGCGGCGTTACTTCGACTGCTCCAGGCCAATAGATTATTCGATAGTCGGCGCCAGAGGGGTTGCTGGCCACCGCGCCGCGGAAGGTGATCGGATAAGAACCCACGTTAGCCATAACGCCAGGCATGCCCGTCGCTAACGGCTGGGTAGAGAAATAATCGCCATTGCTAAGCCCCGCAGCGAAGAAGGAAGCGCCCGGGATGCTCTCCCCCTATATCCGGCTGGTGAGCGTGTTTTCCACAGTCACAGGCAGCACAGGGCCAACTCTATAGAGTTGCGGGTAATAGGCGGTTGCAGACCCGTCATTCTGCCCAACCTGATTCGGCGGAGACCAAACCTTAACAAAATCCCACCCCGCATAGATGGTGCCGAAGGTGGTTATGTCTTGCATCTGCGCCGTGGTAAGCCCGTTCCCACCGGCGCTATTCATGCGCGTTGCGGTCTGCTGGTTCCAATAGGATTGCTCGATTGTGGCGTTGCTGCCGTTGTCGCTATATCCGGCCAGTCCTCCGACATAAGGGCCGCTGCCCGTCACCCTGCCGGTGGCATAGGTTTGCGTAATTGTACCTTCGTTTCTACCAACCAGCCCGCCGACAAAGTCGCCGGTGCCCGTTACCGCCCCCATGGCATAGGATTGCGCGATGTTAGCCTTCAGCTCGTTTGGTTCGTCCGGGTCGTATATAAAGTTGCGCCCCACCAGCCCGCCTACATAGTTGCCGCCATTCACTGCGCCCGTAGCATAGCTTTGCGTGATGCTGCCCCGACTGTTGAACCCCACCAGCCCACCTGCATAGATGCCTTCGCCCTTCACCGCCCCGGTGGCATAGGATTGTCTAATGCTGCCGTTGAAGTCGCGGCCCACCAGTCCGCCGACATAGTCGATGCCATCCACGTCGCCCGTGGCATAGGATTGCGTGATGGTGCCCCCGTTGCGTCCTGCCAGCCCGCCGACATCGGCGCCGCTGCCAGTCACCGCGCCCGTGGCATAGGATTGCGTGATGCTGGCATCGTTCTGCCCCACCAGCCCGCCAACTTGGTTGAAGCCCGTCACCTTCCCTGTGGCATAGGATTGCATGATGTTGCCAGAGGCGCTCCCCACCAGCCCGCCGATTCTGGACGATTGAATGCCCAGGCCAGTCACAGCGCCCGTCGCATGGGATTGCGTGATGCTGCCGCGGGTGAACCCCACCAGCCCACCAACATCGACCACGCCCGTCACCGCGCCCGTGGCATAGGATTGCGTGATTCTGCTGCCGCGCGCCTCCTGTCCTGCCAGCCCGCCAACACGGGCCAAGCCATTCACCGCGCCCGTAGCATAGGATTGCGTGATGGTGCCCTCGTTGCGCCCCACCAGCCCGCCGACATCGCTGTAGCCATTCACGTTGCCCGTGGCATAGGAATGCGTGATGGAGCCGGCGCTGTACCCAGCCAGCCCACCGACAGAGAAGTTTCCTCTGACAGACCCACCAACCAACCCCAGATTGCTGATGCTGCTGCCGCTGCCGGCAGCCCCAATCAGCCCGACATATTCCATGTCCAGCGGCGGAGGAGGAAGAAGTACCCCGCCACTAATGATCCACTCAGACACCGAGCTACTCACGGCCTGCTGCCGATTGATGGTCAGCCCAGTGATGACATTCCCCGCGCCATTCAGGCTGCCGGTAAAGGGCGCCGCTTGTGTCCCCACCGGCACAAAGCCGCTACTGCCCCAGATGCCAGCGGCATTCGTGCCCGCACTTTCTGCAGCAACAATATTCCCAGCCAAGCGATAGTTGCCCGACAGATTTACCCCCATCAGTTGCAATTGATGCAGGTTACCAATGGCAATCACGCCACCAACCGCAGTTGCGGCTTCAGACCGCAAAATGGGCCGCATATCGCCGGCTTGATACCAAACAGTATTGAAATCCCAGCCAGTGTAACTGTTCGCATTGCGTGCTTGGGCGGTGGTCAGCTCCGTCATGCCATCCGCCCTACCAAAACCCACAGCATTGATCTGACCGGTGGTACCCTTATCCCAATAGGATTGCTCGATAATGCTTGGGTTGTTGTACCCCACCAGCCCTCCGACAATGGACGTGCCATTCACCGCACCCGTCGCATAGGATTGCCTGATAAAGCTAGCATTGTTGTACCCCACCAGCCCGCCGACATAGTCGACGGTGCCCGTTACCGCGCCAGTGGCATAGGATTGCGTGATGGTGCCGCCGTCGTGGTACCCGACCAGCCCACCGACATTGCTGCTGCCCGTCACAGCACCCGTGGCATAGGATTGCGTGATGCTACCGCTGTCGTTGAACCCCACCAGCCCGCCGACATTGATGCTGCTGCTGCCCGTCACCGCGCCCGTGGCATAGGATTGCGTGATGGTGCCGTTATCGTTGTACCCGACCAGCCCGCCGACATTATCGCCGCTGCCCGTCACCCCAAGCGTGGCATAGGAACGCGTGATGGTGCCGTAGTTGCGCCCCACCAGCCCGGCGACAAAATCGCCGCCCGTCACGGACCCGCCAACCAGGCCCAGATTGCTGATGCTGCTGCCGCTGCCGTTAGCTCCGATCAACCCGACATATTCCATGCCCGACCGATTGATGGTCAGCCCATTGATCACTCGGCCAGCCCCATTCAGGCTGCCGGTAAAGCGCGCCGCATAAGTCCCCACCGGCACAAAGCCTCCGCGGCCCCAGATGCCGGGGCTACTGTCGGTCGAGTTGGTGGCCGAGGCATCAATATTCCCCGCCAGGCGATAGCTACCTGTCAGATTTGCCCCCATCAACTGCAATTGATGCAGGTTACCAATGGTGATCACGCCGTCCACGGCTGTTGCAGCTTCAGACCGCAAAATGGGCCGCATATCGCCCGCCTGATACCAGACCGTGCCGAAATTCCAGCCGCCATAGCTGGCTTGCTGGCGCGCATCAGCCGTGATCAGCCCCATGCCGCCGTCGCTGATGATCACCCCGGTGGTACCCTTATCCCAATAGGATTCCGTGATGCTGCCGCCGCTGTTGCCCCCCACCAGCCCGCCGACAAACGCGCCGATTAAGGGGTCTTCCGTGACCGCGCCGGTGGCATAGGCTTGCGTGATGGTGCCGCCGAAGTTCCACCCCACCAGCCCGCCGACAAGGCTGCGGCCCGTCACCGCGCCCGTGGCATAGGCTTGCGTGATGCTGCCGGAGTTGTACCCCACCAGCCCGCCCACAGAGTCGACGGTGCCCGTCACCGCGCCCGTGGCATAGGATTCCGTGATTGTGGCGCCGACGCCAGTATTGTACCCCGCCAGCCCGCCGACATAGTTGCCGCTACTCGTCACCGCACCCGTGGCATAGGATTGCGTGATGTTGCCGTAGTTGTACCCAACCAATCCGCCAACATTGTCGCCGCGGCCCGTCACCGCGCGCGTGGCAAAGGATCGCGTGATGGTACCTTCGTTCTGCCCCACCAGCCCGCCAACGATGGACGTGCCCGTCACCGCGCCCATGGCATAGGATTGCGTGATGCTGCCCGTCTCGTTGTAGCCTACCAGCCCGCCGACCGTGGAGCTGCCATTCACCACCCCCGTGGCATGGGATTGCGTGATGCTGCCAGTCCCGTTGCGCCCCAAAAGCCCGCCAACATTCGACGTACCGCTCACCACCCCCGCGGCATAGGATTGCGTGATGCTGCCAGTCTGGTTGTGCCCCAACAGCCCGCCGACATTGGTTGCGCCCCGAACATCCACGTTAGCATAGGATTGCTCGATGGTGGCGCTGTTGTTGTATCCCACTAGTCCACCGATGTCGGAGCCGCTGCCCGTCACCACGCCCGTGGCATAAGATTGCATGAAACTGCCGGCGTTGCTGTAACCGAACAGCCCGCCGATATAGTTGGCGCCATTCACCGCGCCTGTCGCATAGGATTGTGTGACGTTGCCGCCAGCGTACCCCGCCAGCAAGCCGACATAGCTGCGCCCTGTGACAGACCCACCAACCAGTCCCAGATTGCTGATGCTGCTGACGCTGCCGGAAGCCCCAATCAGCCCAACATAATCCGTGCTCGCCCGATTGATGGTCAGCCCATTGATCACATACCCCGCGCCATTCAGGCTGCCGGTAAACACCGCCGAAATCGTCCCCACCGGCACAAAGCCGCCGCTGCCCCAGATGCTGGCGGCATTGCTGCCTGTGGTGGCCGAGGCATCAATATTCCCCGCCAGGCGATAGCTGCCCGACAGATTTATGTTCATCAATTGCAATTGATTGAGGTTGCGAATGCTGATCACGCCGCCCACCGGCGTTGCAACTTCAGACCGCAAAATGGGCCGCATATCGCCTGCCTGATACCAGACCGAGCCGAAATCCCAGCCGGTATAACTACCCGCACTGCGTGCTTGTGCGGTGGTCAGGGCGGTCCCGCCAGCACTGGCCCATCGCCCGCTCACATCCTCATCCCAATAAGATTGCGTGACGGTGCCACCGTTGTTCAACCCCACCAGCCCGCCAACATCAGAACCGCGACCATTCACCCAGCCGGCGGCATAGGATTGCGTGATACTGCCGGAGGTATTGTACCCGACCAGCCCGCCAACATAGGAGTAACCGCTCGTCACGCTGGTCGTATAGGATTGATCAATGATGCCGCTGTTGTTGTACCCGACCAGCCCGCCGACATAGTCGCCGCCATTCACGGCGCCCGTGGCATAGGATTGCCTGATGCTACCGCTGTTATTGTACCCTACCAGCCCGCCGATATCAGACCCGTCACCAAAGACAGCGCCTGTAGCATAGGAATACGTAACAGTGCCGGCGTTTTGGCCCAACAACCCACCGACATTGGACGCGCCATTCACCGCGCCAGTGGCATAAGATTGCGTGATACTGCCGGATGTGTTGTTGAACCCCACAAGCCCGCCGATATCGGAGACGCTACCCGTCACCGCGCCCGTGGCATAGGCAGACGTGACGTTACCGGCGTTTTGGCCCACCAGCCCGCCGACATTCGATGCGCCAGTCACAGCGCCCGTGGCATAGGATTGCTCGACGAAGCCTCTGTTATTGTACCCCACCAGCCCGCCGATATTAGCGCCGCTACCCGTCACCACGCCCGTGGCATAGGCAGACATGACGTTACCTGCGTTTTGGCCCACCAGCCCGCCGACATTCGATGGACCATTCACCGCGCCCGTGGCATAGGATTGCGTGATGCTGCCGGAGGTTTCGTTGAGCCCCACCAGCCCGCCGACATTGATGCTGCTGCTGCTGCTGCCCGCCACCGCGCCCGTGGCATAGGATAGCGTGATGGTACCTTCGTTCCACCCCACCAGCCCGCCGACATTGGACGCGCCCTGTATCGAGATGCTGGCGACATGAGATTGATCAATGATGCCGCCGCTATTGTTGTACCCGACCAGCCCCCCGGCATTGGCGACGGCGGCCCAGACGTAGCCAAACCCACGATCACTGGCATAGGATTGACTGATGGTACCGTTGTTGTTGTACCCGACGAGCCCGCCGACATTGTTGGTGCCACGCGCATAGCCTGAGCCAGAGGATAGCGCGATGCTTCCGCCATTATTGTACCCGACCAGCCCGCCGACATTGTTGGTGCCAAGCGCAGAGCCCAAGCCAGAGGAACGCGTGATGCTGCCGCCATTATTGTACCCTACTAGGCTGCCGACATGGTCGACACCCTTCACAGTGGCATCGGCATAGGACCCCGTGATGCTGCCGCCATTGTTGTACCCCACCAACCCGCCGACATAGTTTCTTCCTTCAAACGATAAATTTGTTCCGATATTGCTAATTGTGCCGCTGCTGCCCATGTAACCAATCAAGCCCACATAATCCATATCCGGCCGACGGGTTCCCAAACCCCTAATGGCATACCCCGCACCATCCAGACTGCCCGTAAAGGGCTCCGCAATCGTCCCCACCGGGATAAAGCCACCACGGCCCCAGATTCCGGTTGCAGCGGTGCCCCAGCTTTCTGTGGCATCAACATTCCCTGATAGGCGATATGTACCCGACAGATTCAGCACCATCAGTTGCACTTGGTGCATGTTCCAAATGGGTATCACACCTCCCCTCACTGGTGCGGCTTCAGACCGTAAAATGGGTCTCATATCAAGCGCTTGATACCAAACATTATTGAAATCCCACCCCACATAGCTGGCCGGATTGCGCTGCTGACTGTCTGTCAGGCCGATTCCAACGGGGTCCGCTCCTATGGCACTCCGGGCATAGGATTGCGTGATGGTGTCGTTATCCCTCTTCCCAACCAGATAGCCGCCAATGTTCCCAACCCCGCCTCTGGGTGACACTCCGGCCACAGTATAGGATTGCGTGATGCTGCCGTTGTTGTTGTACCCAACCAGCCCAGCGAAATTGGAATTGGGAGAGCCGTAAACGTCTCCCAAGGAATAGGATTGCATGATACTGCCGGTGTTTTGCCCCACCAGCCCGCCGGTGTTTTCGAAGCTGCGCACATAGGTATTGACATAGGATTGCGTGATGGTGCCGACGTTGACGCCCACCAGCCCGCCGACATTGTAGCGGCCCCTCACATCGCCCACGACATAGGATTGCCTAATGTCGCCGCTGTTCCACCCCACCAGCCCGCCGACATAGTCGCGACTGCCAGGAACGTTGGGATCGTACGGTGCGACAGTTATATCAGGTATGCCACGGATCTTGCCACCGGCAGACGATCGCGTGATGGAGCCGTCATTTAACCCGGCCAGCATGCCCACATAGTCACGGCCCGCCACCAACGCATTAGACAGCCTCAGATCGGTAATGCTACTACCAATGGCCATATAGCCAATCAGCCCGACATAATCCGTATTGGTGCTTGCCCGATCGATGGTCAGCCCATTGATCACATAGGTCGCCCCGTCCAGGCTGCCGGTAAAGGGCTCCATATCCGTCCCTACCGGCATAAAGCCAGCCCCGCCATACCAGGCGCTGGTGCCGCTGGCCGCAACGTCATTGGCCAATTGAAAGGCACTACCCAGCAAAGTGCTGGAACTCCCTATGCCCTGCACGCCATAGATATCCGTCAGGCGATAGGGATCGGCCCCTGTGCCTGTACCGCCTACCGCGCGCAGAAAGCTGCCGCCCGTGATGCGGAAATCCGTGGCAGCAAAGCTGGGCAGCGTCGCAGTATTCTGTACCCAATTGCCGCTGATCAGTTCAAACCGCGCCACTGAAATCGCCGCAATCGCACTGATATTCCCGCCCGCTTGCAGCGTCAGCCCGCCCGCCGATGCTGTCACCGCACCATTCAGCGCAATCCCCCCCGCCGCTTGCAGAGTGAGAATACCAGTGCTGGACCAATTGAGCGGCGCAGCCAGCGTGATATCGCCCGCCTGCGTGCCGCCGGTGCCGGTGGAAACCACCACATTCGCGCCGTTCAGCGCCGTGAGCAGCGTGGTCGCATTGATCACGCTGTCAACCGTGGTCGCGGTAAAGCCTAGGTTTGTCTGCGTGCCGTTGGAAATGGTGATGTTATACGGGTCCAGCAGCAGCGTGCCCCAGCCGCCCAAAGGTGCCCGCAAATCCGCAAAGCCCGTGTAGTTCAATACACCGCGAGAGGAGACCTCAGCCTCTCCCCCACGCCCACCTTCGGCACCGCCGCGCGCGCTGATGCTGCCCGCGAAATCCGTGCGGCCTTCGGACCACAGCACAATATCGCCGCCATCGCCGCGCCTGGTCGCATCGGCGCGGATCACGCTGGCATTGTCCACACTCACGCGTTGCGCGCGCGGCAGATCGCCCTGGCCAAGCCTGTCGCCGCCAATCCGCACGCGCCCACCGCCCGTGGCGCCAGAGGCATTCACCTCGGCCCCGCGCAGCGCAACCCTGGCGCCCGTGACGGTCACATTGCCGCCGCGGCCCGCGGCGCTGCTGGCATCTACGCGGCCGGAGACATCCACTGCCCCGCCCGGCCCGCCCGAAAAGCTGATGGAACCGGCCGTGCCAGACACCGTATTGGCTTCGACCACGCCAGACATGTTGATGGCATGGCGCGCCGCCGCCTGCGCCGTGGCAGCCGCGATTTCAACCCGCCCGCCCGGCGCCGAAAGCCGGCCGCTATTGCTGACAAGGGCCTGATCACCCCCCGCCGCGGTGGGCACCGCCACCTGCAAAAACCCATCGCCCGAAAGATCGAGCGTGACCCTTTCGCCCGAACCAAGCCCAATCCGCCCCATTGGTACGCTGATGGTGCCGCTATTATCCACCGTGCCGCCCAGCAGCGCCGCATATCCCCCAGGCCCCGCCTGGATGCGCCCCGCATTACTGACCGCAGCTGAGGCGCCATTGCCCTGAAAGCGCAGCCGGCCTGAGAGGAAATCGCTATCCGAAATGCCAAGCGTGGAGGCGACAAAAGACCCCGTATTCACAACGCCGCTTTGCGTAATGGCGATGCCATTCGGATTGACCAGATACACCCGGCCATTCGCATTCAATTGCCCCGCAATGGTGGAGGGCGCCTGGCCGGTGACGCGATTGAGCATGGCGGCGCTGGAATTGGGCTGCGTGATATCCACGCGCCCGCCCTGGCCGATTGAAAAACCTTGCCAATTCACAATGGCATTCTGGCTGCCCTGCGTAATCGCCATCCGCCCGGCGTTGGGTGCGCCGATGCTCACCGAACCAGAGGCGACGCTGCCGCCTGTCGGCAGGGTTTGCGCCTGCGCCCGCAGCGCCAAGCTGCCCACTGCAACCAGCGCCGTTGTGGCCAGCAGGATCTTCGAAAAGCGCATCATGTCACGCATCGGAATTCTCCCTGGACCAATCAAAACCGCAGTTGCAAGCTAAAGATAAAACTGTCTTCGGTGCGCACATTATCGCTGCGTTCCTGACGACCAGCTTCAAAGCTGGCGCCGATACTTGTGCGGCCGGCTTTTGGGGCAGCGCCCCAGCGCAGCCCAACGCCATAAGAACCAGCCCGCGTGCTGCGGTTTTCCACTGCTGTCGGCATTGACAATTCCACCTGGCCATAGGCACCAAAAATGTAGGGCGTTACGCCCATATTCAGCCGGTCTTCCGGTTGCCCCAACAGATGCTGCAATTGCAGCTCGGCACGCATCACGTAACCAGAATCACCCTGCAACTGGCCGCTATAGAAGGTCGACAAACCCGTACTATTCGCAATGCCAAACTGTTCAGAAAGCGGTAGCGCCTGACCAAAGGAAGTCTGCGCGCGCCCTTCAACCTGCACAGCAAAACTATCACCAAGCGGTTGCTGATAGCGCAGCAGGCCATCCAGCTTCTGGAAATCCGGTGTCACACCCTGGCGCGATAGCGGCACCTGGTCCGGCGGCGGCACATCCCGCGCGCCAAAAGCGTCCAGCCCAAAGGATGTATTCGCCCGACCGCTCAATATACCGCCAATACCCGTCAGCAAAAAGCCATCAGTCGCAAAACGCGCAATGCGCAAATCATCCTGCGAAAGGCCCGCATTCAGCGGCTCAATCACATCCACCGCTTCGCTTTGCACATCAAAGGCGGCTTCAAGATAGGCAGAGGCTTCACGACTACGCAGCATCGGGTAGCGCAGCCGTGTCGCAAAACGAGAAAACTCAGAGGTCGTCTGCGGCGTGCCGGAACGCGGCCGGGGCGTGGTGCGCGATTTCGTCGCTTCAAGGTTCAGAGTCCAGCCATTCAACCCCAAGGGCAGGACAATACCAACCGCAAAAAGCCGATTGCGCGCATATTCATCGAAAAAATTACCAGGCCCATCACCAGGCCAACCGCTGGTGCGGAGATAAAGCTGTTCGCCATTGCCCGTGGGCGCGTTCAGATCAAAACCAAGCCCAAGCGCCACGCGCCCAAGGGCTGGCGAGAGGTTGTTATCAAGCGATGCGACGCCCGTGATCAGATCATGTTGGGCTTCAATGACAAGAACCGCACCGCCTTGCGTCTCCCCCGCCGCCAAGGTGGAACGCAATGTCGTACCCGGCAAATCACCGGCCAATAAAAGCCGACGTTCGATCACCGCCAGTGTCAGCCCGCTTTCGCCCACAAGCGGCGCCAGCATCGCCGCCACGCGGTCGCGGATCAGCGGCGGGACACGGCTTGTGTCCACCTTTTCAATCACGCCATCAATCACCAAAAGGCGCAGCGTGCCGCCATCGCTCACATTCTGTGCCGGCAAGACAACCCGCGCCAGCACATGGCCCGCCTGGGCATAGGCCTGCCCGAGGGCACGCGCGGCGGCAAAAAGCTCGGCCGCCGTCACTACGCGGCCAATGAGCGGGGTTATGATGCGCGTCGTTTCAGCCTCAAGCTGCGGTAGCCCGCCTTCAACCTTGATATCGGCAAGACGTACCGAGAAGTTCTCCGCCCCGGGCGGGGCTTCAAGCTGCGGGACAGAGGGGATGACAAAACCGCCCGGGGCAGGGGTCACCGAGGGCCGGAAGGTTTCCGGCACGATCTGCGCTGCGGTCTGCGCCAAGGCCTGAGGGGCAATGGCAGCGCCGAGCATGAGGGAGCCGACGAGCAAGGAAGCTGTCCGGACGCAGCTTTTTCCGGGTTGGTGCTTGGTTTGGGATTGTCTCATTTTTGAAGCACCAGCTTTCTTTAAAGATTAACTTTCGATTAGCTTCTCTTTTGACCGCCTTAACCGAATGGCGCAAGACAAAAATGCTCATTGCGCTATTCGCTTAAGCCTTGGCCAACTTTGGAGGGCAACCACCCAAGGCGAATCCTAGGAATGAGCCTTTTCTGTAATCCGTCAGCCTATGGTGTTCTGTGACGTTTGATACAGAAGGCGCATTAACAGCATTGGCTTTCGGAACGAATGTGTCTCGTCGACTGACAAGGTGCGCGTCACAGCGCGGAAAGTCAGCCTTTCGACCGTCGATTTGCCTGCAGCTGCGCTGCATGTGCGGGTGGTGAAAAGGCGGGTGGACTGAAGTGGAGCGGAGCGATGAACGCGCCGGGCGAAGACGCCGTCATCAGCCGGGATAGCCTGCCGCTGACGTCGCGGAGGTTCAGGGTGGTGCAGAGGGTGTGAAGGGGATGAAGGTAGACATTTCCGCTTGATTTATGACCGACACGCAGCCTAGCGTTTTCCGTATATAGGTTAGACACGCCGTTAGCCATCACGCCGCTTGGTCTCAAATGATTTAACGACGGACCGGCGCCGGCAGGGCTAGCCGCGCCAAGTCCAGGATTGTGATACGCTGGCGACTGCAAGAGATCAGCCCCTGAGCGCCAAGACGGGATAATTCGCGAGAAACAGATTCCCTGCTTGTTGAGACGCGAGCCGCTAGTGCTTGATGGGTTGGCGCAGGATGGATGACGACCCTGCCACTCGCCACGCCCTGCGCCAGGGCAAGCCGGCGTAGTTCCAGACGCAACCTGTCGCCCATCCGCAATGTCGAGAGTTCGAATAACTGATCGGCCATGGCGCGTGCCCGTTTTGTCAGGAGATTCGCAATGGCCAGTGCGAAATCCGGCGAACAGCGCATTAATTCCAGGAAACGAGAACGTGGCAGGTGTGCAAGCGTGACCGATGTGAGCGCCTCGACGCTCGCAGACCGTGGCAAGCCATCAATGGCGGAAAATTCCCCGACGCACTCTCCGGCTTCCATGACTTTAAATGCTACCTCAGCCCCCGTAGCCGAGAAGGAGCGAACGAGCACTTGCCCCTTTTGCAAGAAGTAAAGATCCGTATCCAGGGCCCTTTCTTCGATCACTGTGCTGCCCGCCGGCAGGGAAATGTGCAGACAATCCTTGAGCACGATGTCACGCATTTCAGGGGATAGTGATCTCAGAACTTCGGGAATCATCTGCCTCATCCGACTATTAGAGCCTGCCCAGATCTCCGAAATAGCATCACTTGGCGGCCCGGAAAATACTACATATCAATAACTTATGCCATGACTGCTGCGCAAATGCGCGGCGGACATGTTCCAGTTGGCCGGGCGGGAGCAAACCAGCACGCCATAATGCCTCCAAACCTACCAAAGGTCACAGACGAACCCCTGTTGGGCGTGCTGAAACCTGCGCAGTGGTCGTTTCGAACTAACCCGGTGCGGGAGAAAATAGCAATGAATTTGCGGTTGGTGGAATTGGCTACCTTTCTGTGGGGGCACATGCTGTTTGGGGCCGTTTTGGCCTGTATGGCCGCTGCTGCTCGATTTTGGCTGGCCTCTGCGGTTCTGTGGAGGGGGGGGGCGCTCACGCGGCGTCTTTGCGTGATGGGCCGCGCTGTCCAGGCGAATGATGGCCGCGCCCGGCGTTCTGATGATTGGCTAGGAGCAGAAAAGGCTCTACCCGAAGACCGCTGAGGTGTTGAAGCTGCTGCTGGAAAATCCTGGCTAGCTCCTGCCGCGGGAAGAATTGCCGCATAAGGTCTGGCTCGACATTGGCGTGACGGATGATGATTTGACCCGGTCCACCGGTGAGATCCGTCGCGCCTTGGGCCCGGCCTTGGCAGCGCAAACCGCAGCGGCGGTTGGGGGTCTTTTCGCGATGAAGTTGGCACGGAGATGGAGTGATGGGCTAGGGCCTGTTGAGATTTGGGATTCTCAATGGGGTTTGTTTGTGATTCAAGCTTTGGATGGATCGCTTTGTATTGACTGACGCCCAATGGGCGAAGATGGAACCGCACTGCCTGGGTAAGCCGAGCGACCCAGGGCGGAGTGGCTCTGACAACCGTCGCTTTATTGAGGCGGTGCTTTGGATTGCCCGGACTGGAAGTCCCTGGCGTTACCTTCCGCCGTTGTTTGGCAAGTGGAATACCGTGTTCAAGCGGTATAGGGACTGGGTCAAAGCCGATGTTTTCAAACGGCTTTTTGATGCGTCCTCAGAGGATCCGGACATGGAGTACGCGATGATCGACGCCACGATCGTCAAGGTCCACCGGCATGGCCAGGGCGCAAAAGGGGGACTTCGCGCCAGGCCATAGGTCGCTCAAGAGGCGGCATGACAACCAAGATCCTGGCTATGACGGATGCATTGGGATGCTTGGTACGTTTTGAACTCTTACCTGGCCATCGGTTTGATACCGTTGGTGTCCCGCCACTGATCGACGGCGTTTCATTCGGCAGCCTGATCGCCGATAAGGCATTCGACAGCAATTCAATCGTCACCTCATTGAATGAGCGCGGCGCCAAGATTGTGATTTCCCAGCACCCTCGAAGAGCGGCACCGCTGAAGATCGATGCGGAAATCTACAAATGGCGCCACTTGATCGAGAATTTCTTCGCCAAGCTAAAGGAGTTCAAGCGCATCGCCATGCGAGCAGACAAGACAGATCAGAGCTTCTCAGCCATGATCTACCTCGCAGCCGCAGTCATACACTCAAGGTGAATCTCAACAGGCCCTAGGTCATGAACGAGGATCCTCACGGGCTGTTAGCAATCGCTCCTCAGTCTTGCGCGGCTTCACGCTGACCATATGAACCCTTCTGGCGGGGTTTTCCGCTTCTAAACGCGGAGACCGAGATGGCCGCCGCAGAAGCGTTGGTCTATCATCTTAGCTGGAGATGCCCTTCCAATGCCGACGCCACGACATTAGTCTTCTCACGATCCCATGCAATGTAATGCCTGCAGCGCGGATAACCCGCCGAACCACCGTTTCTGCCAAGGCTGCGGCACGCGGTTCCCGACGATCTGTCTGAGTTGCGGCGAGCGGAGCCAGGCAGGCGCCACCTTTTGCGGGGCCTGCGGAACGGCGCTTGGCGCCCGCGCCGGCGTGCAGCCGGACCGGCCAAGCGCCGTATCGCGGCGTGTCTTCGTCGAGAAAGGTGAGCTGAAGCTTGTTACCGCGCTCTTCGTCGACCTGGTACGCTCGACCGAGCTTGTGGCTGGGCTCGACGCCGAGGCGGCGATGCAGTTGCTGCAGCAGCCGCTGCGGGTGATGTGCGAGGCGATAGAGCGGGCCGGCGGCACGGTATTGCAGACGCTCGGCGACGGTGTGATAGCGTTGTTCGGCGCTCCACGGGCGCAGGAAGACCACGCAGTTCGCGCCTGCGAGGCGGCACTGACGATCCGCGATACGCTGCGGCGCCAGGGCGACGGGCTTGCGGTTCGCAGTGGCTTGCACTCCGGCGAGGTGGTGGCCGGTACGGAAGCGGGGGGCGAGGCCGGAGATTTCAACGCCTATGGCATGACCCTCCATCTCGCGAGCCGACTGCCGGCGCAGGTCGAGCCGGACGGGATCTGTCTTTCTGATGCCTGCCGGGCGCTGCTACCGCCCTCCGTGACAGTCGCGCCGCTCGGGCCACGGTTACTGCGCGGGTTGGTTTCGCCGATCACCCTGCATCGTCTGGTTGGCCTGCAGTCAGCAGCACCGGGCGAGCGGTTTCGCGGCACTGCGCTGATCCCCTTGATCGGGCGCGAGCGTGAAATGGCGCGGCTGCGCGATACGATCGAGACGCTCAGTACCGCAGGTGGTTCGGTCATCGGCATTGTTGGCGAGCCGGGCGCCGGCAAAAGCCGACTGTGCCATGACTTCGCGCTATCCTGCCGGTCTCGCGAGATCGCGATCTTCGAAGTACAAGCGCAGCCGCACGGCGCGGCGACACCGCTGCGGCCGATGATAGAATTCATACGTACCGCCTGCCTGGGGCTCGCTGCAGACCAGCCGCCCGAAGCGCTCACCGATACGATCCGTGAGCGACTCGCGGAGGTCGGCGCGACCGATCCGGTCGACCTCGCGGTCTTCTGCGGTTTCTTAGGCGTGCCGCTGGCTCAGGGGTTGCCCGCTTGGATGAACCCGACGGTCCGCACTGAACGGCTGATCAGCATCGTCGGTGACTTGGTGCGCCGACGTGGCGCCACCCACTCTGTCTTCATCATCGAGGATCTGCACTGGCTGGACGCGGCGAGTGAGGCATTTGTTATCGCCCTCGCCAAGGCCGTGCCGACGACCCGGACACTGCTCATCGTCAACTATCGGCCGGGCTACGACGCTGGCTGGCTGCACGCAGCAGGCGGGGTGGAGATGGCCCTTGGTGAGCTTGGCGCGGTCGAGACCGGAGTGCTTGTCGAGACCTTGATCGGCCCCGACCCGGAACTGGCCGAGATCCGCGAGAGGATCGCTGCGCGCAGCGCTGGCAATCCTTTCTTCGCGGAGGAACTGGTGCATGCACTATTTGACCAGGGCGTGATCGTTGGCCAGCGCGGCGCCTTTGGCAGCGGCCAGGCAACCGCCCCGGCGCTGCTACCGGGGACAGTCCAAGCGGTCATCGGCGCGCGCATTGACAGCCTATCGGCGACGGCGCGCAACCTGCTGCATATCGCCGCCATCATCGGTCAGAGTTTCCACGTCGAGGTACTGCAGAAGGTCTCGCTGCAGACCCGAGAAGTGCTCGACGCGGCGCTCGACCTGCTTTGTGCCGATCGCCTGCTGGAGCGCGGCCGTGGCGCGGAGCCAACGCAACACAGCTTCCGCCATCCGCTGATCCAGGAGGTCGCCTATGCTACCCAGCTAAAGCGGCGCCGGGCTAAGCTGCACGGCTTGGTGGCCCGGGCCATGGAGGGCTTATGGGCTGATCGCGAACATGACAGTGCCGCGCTGATCGCCTTCCACTACGAGGCGGCAGGCGAAGCCGAGCGCGCAGCCCACTTCGCCGCGTATGCCGCGCGCTGGCTGGGGCCGAAAAGCTCGGCCGAGGCGACCAGATTCTGGCACAAGGTCCGTACGCTTATCGCCGCCGAACCGCGATCGCCCGAGACTGACCGGCTGCGGATCGAGGCCAGCGGGCAGATCGCCTGGGTTGGCTGGCGTGAGGGGCTGAGCCCCGAGCAGGCCAGGCCCTTCGTGCAGGAGGCGCTGCGCTGGGCGCAGGAGCACGATGATTCGCTTACTCCCCTGCTGCTGCATGTCGAGGGCCGCATCACCCAGGTCAATGGCGGACCGACCGATGCATATGTGCAGCAGCTGCACCATGCCATCGCGTTCGCTGAGGCGCGTGGCGATGTCGGCCGCGTCGCAACGATGCACGCTGCGTTGAGCCATGCCTATGGCTGGTCCGGACTGCTACGCGATGCGCTTGCGGCAAATGATCGCGCCCTGGCAAATGTTGAACACGTCACGGACTTCGACCACCAGTTCCTTGGCTACAGCGTCTTGCATTGGGTGCAGGCACTCCGCGGGCGTATTCTGGTGCGGCTAGGTCGCTTCGCGGAGGCGACGCCCTTTCTTGACACAATCATGAACATCAATGGGCTGATCGACCCGACAGTGCAGTTCATCGCCTATCGGGGCTATGTTGACCTCGCCTGGTGCATCGACGACGCCGCGTTGGCCGCCAAGCATGCGGCAAAGGTCGGTGAGTTCGCGGAGCGCCATGGTAGTGCCTATCTCAAGGTCTATCATCTCGCCTCGACCGCGACCGCGCTCGGCATCGCAGGTGACTATGGCGAGGCGATCCGCGTTGGGACCGAGTGCCTAGCGGCGGCCCGGCGAAGCCGCGCAGCCATCGAGCTCGAACCGGAACTTCTGGCCAGCCTTGCCGAATACCAGATGCGGACCGGCGATACCGGAGCTGCGATCCTTTCGGCCGAAGCCGCGATCGCCATGGCCGGGGAGCGGAACGCCAGGCTACCCGCCTGCCGCGCCCGGATTACCCTGGCGGCGCTGTTGCTGCGCGCCGGCGACGACATAACAGCGCGCGCCCCGGTTCTGCTGGCCGAGGCCGAGGCCCTGATCGCCGAGACCGGGGCGGTGATTTATGCCGGGCGGCTAGCGGAGGCGAGGGGGTTGCTGACGCATGCCATCAGATCGGCCGTGGTCGCCGTACCAGCAGGGTGAATTCCCGCAACCCGTAGCCCGCGACCACCTCGGCCGTTGCACCGAAGCGACGCGTGCAATGCGCTATCCAGGGTTCCGGCGTGGTGGCGTACAGGCCTTGCGCTAGGGCAGCAACGGACGCTGCGGCGATGAAGTTCACCGCGAAGCCGCGCTTGCTCGTCGCCGCCAGACCGTCCAGCGTTGCCCGAATGAACGTCTCCCAGAGCTCGCGCGGTTGGTCGAGCTGGACGTTGAAGATACCGCTTGCTACCGCGTAATCCGCTTGGCGCGGGCAGCCCGCGCCGGTGACGAAGCGGCAGGAGGCGCGGGCGCGCCAGCGCCGGCGCGCCCGCTGCACCATCGCCGCCGAGAGGTCTATGCCGAGATAGTCGATGTCGGCGCTGGGGTGGTGCCTATCGAGCAGGGCGAGCAGCGCGCCATAGCCGCAGCCGAGATCGTTTAGCGTCACGCCCGGCGCAAACTCGACCAATTTCAGCAATTGGACGAAGCGCATCTCCTGCGTCGCGACGCAACCCCAGTCTACCCCGAGCGGAGTGGCGCCGAACTGCTTGACCTTGCTTGTATAGTACGCCTCGATCGCGCCATGGAGCGCGCGCAGGTCCGGCTCTGGTGAGCCGATGGCGTTCACGACTTCGGTTGCCGCGGTCGTCTGGATTTCGGCTCAGCCGTGGCGGCGGACGCGGGGTCGGGCCGCATTGGTAGGGAGATCACCAGGAATTTCGTGGGTGCTAGGTAGAAGAGCGGCATGGCTTCATCCACCACAACGAGGCCGGGTTGCCGGGTGCGGCCGTCATAGGCCTGCATGAAGCAGGGCAGCGGCGAGCGCTTACGAAAATTCGCGACCAGCGCGTTGACGATCCGCTCGTCGCCATTCTGGGCGGGGTCGTCCGACTGCATCTTCGGCAGCTTCGCCAGATAGCCGATCCAGCGGTCCTTCGCCGGCCCGCTGACGGTGCCGCCGAGCCCGAGCAGAGCGGCACTTTCTAGAAAGGGCCGGCCGGGCTTGAAGATGGTGAACTGCTTCTGCAGGGCAGCAATTTCCGCAATGCCGCCGGCATGGTAGGCGGTGGTAAGATTGTAGATATCGGCCGGGCCAAAGCGCTGATTGAAGCGGTCGAAGAAGCTGCCGAGGTAGATCTCGTGCGGTCTGATACGCTCACCCATGGGTGTCTCTCCTTCATGATGGCAGAGGATTTCGCGGCCCGGAAGGCCATTGTATTACGTGGATACTGATATTCGTATTCGTTAGCGAAGTGGACTCGTCGCGTATTTATGCTTTTTCGATTGCTCGTTTAGGCTGCTTGGCGTTCGAAGGCCAGAGGGCTTTTGCCTACCTCAAGGTCATTGGCTGGGGGGGATCTATCTCTACACCGTAGCGGATGAGTTCTCGCGCTACGTCATCGCCTGGCGGCTTTGCACCGGTATGACCGCGAACGATGTCAGTGAGACGCTAGATCTGGCCATGATAGCCTCAGGATGCCGCAATGTGGCTCTAGGCCAGCGTCCGCAATTGCTTTCTGACGATGGGCCTGGGTTCATCTCGGACGCCTTCGCCCAATGGCTGGCGCAGCATGGCATCCAGCATGTCCGCGGCGCGCCCGCCCATCCCCAGCCCCTTAAACCTTAGGCTAATTGTCCTTTCCTCTTGACGCCATCGGCCCTTGTTGGCGTCGCGAGCCACCAGCGTCTTTAGCAAGCGTGCCATGCCGTCTCTAGGATTTCGCGAGAAAAGAACTTTATATCAACACACTAGCACTAGCGCCCCGCGAGTGCTGCCAACCGCTTGACGCGCCGCGCCGCGCAGCCTAAGTCGCTGGCACTCCTCTGGGGGGAGTGCTAACGGCCGGGGCACCCTGGTGACCGGTCAGACTTCCCAGAGCGAGCCGTCATCAACCCGAGGCTCAGGAGAGGACCATATGGCCTTTCGTCCCCTACATGACCGTGTTCTGGTTCGCCGCGTTACCGCGGAAGAAAAGAGCGCTGGTGGTATCATCATCCCCGACACCGCGAAGGAAAAGCCGCAAGAAGGCGAAGTCGTCGCCGTCGGCTCCGGCACCTTGAACGAAAAGGGCGATCTTCGTCCGCTCGACGTCAAGGCTGGCGATCGCATCCTTTTCGGCAAGTGGTCCGGCACCGAAGTGAAGCTGAATGGCGAGGAGCTCCTGATCATGAAGGAATCCGACGTCATGGGCATCCTGACCGCCTGATCGCCGAATTTCCAATCAGAACCTGAAAAGGACACGCAAACATGGCTGCTAAGGACGTTAAGTTCGGCGCCCACGCGCGGGAGCGGATGCTCCGCGGCGTGGATATCCTGGCCGACGCTGTAAAAGTCACCCTCGGCCCCAAGGGCCGCAATGTCGTCATCGACAAAAGCTTCGGCGCGCCGCGCATCACCAAGGACGGTGTGACGGTGGCGAAGGAAATCGAACTGGCTGACAAGTTCGAAAACATGGGCGCGCAGATGGTGCGCGAAGTTGCCTCCAAGACCAATGACACGGCGGGCGACGGCACCACCACCGCGACTGTGCTTGCACAGGCTATCGTGCGCGAAGGCGCCAAGGCGGTTGCCGCCGGCATGAACCCGATGGACCTCAAGCGCGGTATCGACAAGGCAGTTGCCCATGTCGTGGCCGAGCTGGAATCCAAGACGCGCAAGATCACCACTTCTGCCGAAGTGGCGCAGGTTGGCACGCTTTCCGCCAATGGCGAATCCGAGATCGGCGAAATGATTGCCCAGGCCATGGAAAAGGTCGGCAATGAAGGCGTCATCACGGTTGAAGAAGCCAAGTCCATCCAGACCGAACTTGATGTCGTTGAAGGCATGCAGTTCGATCGCGGCTATGTCTCCCCGTATTTCATCACGAATGCGGAAAAGATGATCGCGGAAATGGACAATCCGTATATCCTGATCTTCGAAAAGAAGCTGTCTCAGCTTCAGCCGATGCTGCCGCTGCTCGAAGCGGTTGTGCAGTCCGGCCGTCCGCTGGTGATCGTTGCCGAAGATGTTGAAGGCGAAGCGCTCGCGACCCTCGTGGTCAACAAGCTGCGCGGTGGCCTGAAGATCGCGGCCGTGAAGGCGCCTGGCTTTGGTGATCGTCGCAAGGCGATGCTCGAAGACATCGCGATCCTGACCGGTGGTGAAGTGATCAGCGAAGATCTTGGCATCAAGCTGGAAAGCGTCACGCTTGCTCAGCTCGGCCGCGCCAAGACCGTGCGCATCGAGAAGGAAAACACCACCATCGTTGATGGCGCTGGTGAGAAGGACCAGATCACTGGCCGTTGCGAGCAGATCAAGGCGCAGATCGAGGAAACCACCTCGGACTACGACCGTGAAAAGCTGCAGGAACGTCTGGCGAAGCTCGCTGGCGGCGTTGCCGTGATCCGCGTCGGTGGTTCCACCGAAGTGGAAGTGAAGGAACGCAAGGACCGCGTGGACGACGCGCTGCATGCGACCCGCGCTGCCGTTCAGGAAGGCATCGTGCCTGGTGGTGGTGTTGCGCTGCTCCGCGCTTCGACCAACCTCGGCGGCCTCAAGGGTGCCAATAATGATGAGCAGGTGGGGATCGAAATCATCCGCCGCGCCATCCAGGCTCCTCTGAAGCAGATCGCCGAGAATGCCGGCAAGGACGGCGCTGTGATCGCGGGTGAAGTGCTGCGCGATGGCACCTATACCCACGGCTATGACGCGCAGAAGGACGAGTACAAGGATCTGGTTGCGGCCGGCATCATTGACCCGACCAAGGTCGTGCGCACGGCGCTGCAGGATGCGGCTTCTGTCGCTTCTCTGCTGATCACCACCGAAGCGATGGTGGCTGAGCGTCCGGAACCCAAGGGTGCGCCGGCTGGTGGCCCGCCGGGCGGCGGCATGGGCGGGATGGATTTCTAATCCATCGCGACCTGCGCAAAAAATGGGGGCGGTCCTGCGGGGCCGCCCTTTTTTTGTGGCGGCCTTGAGGGACAAAAATAGGCAAAAGCTTAAAAATTAGGCTATTTATCTGCGCCTTTATTGGGCAAAGTTAGGCCTTCTCTGCTTCGCTTCATGGCATGGAAGTTGCCTACTCCTGATCATCTTCGGGAGGTTACAACCCTGTCTCAATCTGCCCAGCGCTTGACCTCGCAGCAATTACTGCTGAACGGCATCGTTCACAGCTATGGCAATGCGCGCGCCGTTGATGATGTGACCTTGGAAGTGAAAGCCGGCGAGCTGGTCGCGCTGCTCGGCCCATCCGGCTGCGGCAAGACGACGCTGCTGCGTATCGTCGCGGGCTTTATTCGTCAGGCTTCCGGGCAGGTGGTAATTGGTGATCGCGCCGTGGATGATCTGCCGCCCAATCTGCGCGAAGTCGGCATTGTCTTTCAGAATTACGCGCTGTTTCCGCACATGACGGTGGCCGAGAATATCGCCTATGGCCTGGTGGCCCGCGGTGTGGGCAAGGCAGAACAGCGCGCGCGCGTGGCTGAAATGCTCGCCACCGTACGCATGGAAGGCTTCGCGGATCGCAAGCCCAGGCAATTATCGGGCGGTCAGCAGCAGCGCATCGCGCTGGCGCGTGCCTTGGCCGTGCAGCCGCGCATCCTTCTGCTGGATGAACCATTCGCCGCGCTGGATAAGAATTTACGCCTTGATATGCAGATCGAAATCAAGCGCCTGCAACGCCAATTCGGCCTGACCGCCATTCTGGTCACGCATGATCAGGAAGAAGCCATGTCCATCGCCGATCGCATTGCAGTGATGAATGGCGGCAGGATCGAGCAATTGGGTACGCCGGTTGCGATTTACGATGAACCGGCGACGCCCTTCGTCAATAGCTTCATCGGGTCGTCGAATATCCTTGATGGTATTTTCGAAAATGGCGCTATCAGGCTTGCCGTTGGCGCGATGCTGCCCTGCAATGCACCTAACCTGCCGCAGGGCACACCGGTGCAGGTTTCCATCCGCCCCGAACAATTGATGCTGGTGCGCGAAGCTGCGCCGGATCGCTTTCCGGTGACGCTGACGCTCAGCCTGCCGATTGGTGGGCAGTTGATCCATGATGTCGCGGCCAGCAATGGCACCACGCTCAAAATCGCTACCGCGCGCCATCCTGGCGGCACCTCCTCCTTGCCTGGCATTTGGCATTGCGCGCTGACGCCAGAAGCAAAGCCTTCGATCTTTCCCCTTTCTGCCCCTTGAACCTCAGGAGAATTCCCATGGCTTCCAGACGCCTTTTCCTTGCCGGCATGGCCGGTGCGCTTGCCGCGCCTAGCATTGCGCGCGCTTCCGGCCCCATGACGGCTGCGATCTATCCCGGCACTTGGGATGAGGCTTACCGCGAAGTCGTCGCCCCCCTGCTGCGTCAACGTCATAATGTGAATGTCGCCTTTGAGCCGCTTTTCGCGGTGGACCAGGTGGCGAAGGTGCGTGCCGCGCGCGGTGTCGCGCCTTTTGATTGCTTCGTGCTGGACCCTGGGCCGGCTGCAGCTGCGCGTCAGGCAGGGTTGTTTGAGCCGATTGACCCGAAGCTCATCACCAATGCAGGCAAGCTGCCCGATGGCATGCTGATCGCTGACTCGGCGACGGTAAATGTGCAGGTGGTTGGCATTTGCTACAACCCGAAGAAATTCCCTGAGCCGCCGAAAAGCTGGGCGGATCTGTTCCGTTCACCCTATGTGGAACGCCTCGGCCTCACGGGTTTTCAGACCACGTTCGGTACGGTTTCGCTGATTGAAATGGCGAAGGTGTTCGGCGGTTCCATCACCAATGTCGAACCTATTTTCGCCAAGCTGAAGGAAATTCTGCCGAAGGTCGCGGCAGTTTCTACGCCGGCCGCCCTGCCGGGCCTGTTCCAGCAAGGCCAGATTGATATCATGTACACCAACACGAATAACGCAGCAACCTTGAAGGCACGCGGTGTTGACATTGCCTTTGTGGCGCCAAGCGAGGGCGCCATCACCTTCGCCACCACGCTCCACATCGTGAAGGGTGCCGAAAACAAGGCCAATGCGCATCGCTATATTGATGTGGCACTTTCCGCCGATGCGCAAAGCAAGTTGCAATTGTCACCCTTCAATATGATTCCGGTGAACAAGGATGTGCAGCTGACGCCAAATTTGGACATCAAATCGCTCGATGAATTGTCCAAGATGGTCACGCATGATTGGAACGTGATCAACCCGCGCCGCGCAGCCTGGATTGACCGCTTCAACCGCGAAATCACGAAGTAGCATCATGCGCTCAGCAGCGGTGGATTGGCGCCTAGCCGCGCCTTTGGGGATTGTCTACCTCGCGCTTTTCGCGGCACCGCTGCTGTTGTTGCTTGGCATCTCGCTCCATGCTGATCAGGATTTACAGCAATGGGGTTTGGATAACTGGACAAAATTCTGGGGCGACGCCTTCTATCGCGGCGTCGTCTGGGATACGCTTCGGCTTGGTGTGGCGGCAGTTGTTGCGACATCGCTGTTCGCCTGGCCGCTTGCGGTGTTTTTCTGCAATGCCAGCCCGCGCACCCAGAAAATTCTGATCTTCATCATCCTGCTGCCACTGTTGACTTCGGTTGTCATTCGCACCTTCGCCTGGATCGTGATTTTGGCGCGGGAAGGGCTGGTCAATCAGGTGGTGCTGTCACTTGGCCTAAGTGCTACACCGCTCAGGCTATTGCAGACGGAAACGGGGCTGATCCTTGCTTTGATGCAGATTGAAATGCCGTTGATGCTGCTGCCGTTGATTTCCGTCATGCGCGGGCTTGATCCCAATCTGTTGGACGCTTCGCGCGCTTTGGGCGCTGGGATGTGGCGGAGCTTCTTTCGCGTCATCCTCCCGCTCAGCCTGCCGGGTTGGATAGCCGGCGCCACGCTGGTTTTTGCTTCCGCCTGTACCGCCTTCATTTCGCAATCCGTCATTGGAGGCGCGCGGCTTGTCTATTTGCCTTCCCTTATCTGGCAGCAGGCCATGGTGGTCTATGATTGGCCCTTCGCGGCGGTCTGTTCCGTCACGCTGCTGTTGACGGTGTTGGCGGGGATCATGATGCTGAATTGGCTTGGCCGCTATGCAAGGACCGATTGAATGAGCCAGCGCCGCACCTTCGCTGATCAAAGCTTTTCGCTGGTGTTTGGCGGGCTCACGCTGCTTGGCCTGCTGATCCTGGTTGGCCCGGTTTTCATTGTGTTGATCACCAGCTTCACCACCTCGGCCTCCCTGAAGTTTCCGCCGCCTGAGTTATCGCTGCGCTGGTATCAGGCCTTGTTCGATACAACGCGTTCCGCGCATATCCATCGCGCGGCGGGCAATTCGCTTTGGGTCGCCGGGATGGCGACCTTGGGGGCGAGTATTCTTGCCGTGCTCGCCGCACTCGCCATCGGGCGGTCCCGCCGGCCGGCGGCACGCGCCTTGGAAGCGAGCTTCCTGTCGCCGCTGATCTTGCCCTCACTTGCTTATGGGCTTGCGACGCTGATGTTTTTCTCATTGCTTGGGTTGCGCCCATCGCTCACGCATCTGATTGGCGGGCATTTGGTGGTCATTGCGCCCTTTGTCTTCCGGACAACATTGGCGACCGTCACCCAATTGGAACCGGCGCTATTGGAAAGCTCGGCCAGCCTGGGGGCAGGGCGCTTCATGACCTTCCGGCGCATCACGCTTCCCTTGATCGCCCCTGGTATTTTCGCCGGCGCCTTCCTGGCCTTTGTCGCTTCCATGGATAATGTACCGGTCTCGCTTTTCCTCTCCAGCGCGCGGACGGATATGCTGCCCATCCGCATGTGGGGCATGATGGAAAGCACGCTTGATGTGCGCGTTGCCGCGGTTTCCGGCGTGCTTATTCTGGCGATCATGGTGCTTATGTTCCTGATGGATCGGCTGACTGGGCTGACGCGGCGCATGAGCTTGTGATCGGGCTGCGCAGATAACGCTTAGTGCGCGTCCAATTCACATAGGTTCACTGCACACGCACAAAATATTTGTCTCGACGCATTTTGGAACCGCCAAGCGATTACACTTGGCCCAGACATGCGCCTTGCCTTCCTCAGACGGAATCCTTCAATTGCGAAAGCGCCTTTGATCTGGTAGGAAAAAATCCCATTAGTATTTCGTAGGATGAATTGAAAATGTCTATCAAGAAACTCTATCTGATCTTTGCCTTTTTTGCGGTCTCCACAATCGCGTTGCTCTATGGGATAAGCCCGTCCTGGTTCGCCCAGAAATTCCTGACGATGCAGGACCTCAATCGCGACGGCTTTCACATCTTGCGCGCGATTACCGGCCTTTATCTGGCCCTTGGCTGCTTCTGGCTTTATGCCGCCTTCCGCCCCGAATATCGGAACGTCGCGATTATGACGACGGTGGTTTTTGCCGGTGGTTTGGTGCTGGGCCGTTTGCTAAGCTTTGCGCTGGACGGGTGGCCATCACCACTTTTGATTTTTTATGCCGGCATTGAGCTGGGGCTTTTGCCTATCGCGCTATGGGTACTTCGGCGCCCGGATTGACCCTTCCGCAAGCGGCTCGAAATGCTCTACCGCAGCAAAACCCCATGCTGCCTTAAAAACCCAAGCAAGGGCAGCAAGGGCATCCCCAGAATGGCCGGCTGATCGCCCTCAATACGGTCGAATAATTGCGCGCCATGGCCTTCCAGCCGATAGGCGCCAACAGAAGAAAGCAGCGCCTCACCTTCGGCGGCCAAATAGGCTTCCAGAAAGGCGTCGGAGAAATCGCGCATGGTCAAGCGCGGCTTTGATACATGCTGCCAGATGCGCTGCCCACCGCGATGGCATACAAGCGCCGTGACCAATTCATGCTGGCGTGCGCGCAAGCGCTGCAAATGGCCGCGCGCCGCCGTCATATCGGGTGGCTTGTCGAACCAGGCGCCTTCGCAGACCAGCAATTGATCAGCGCCAATCACCAGCGCATCGTGGGCTTGCGCAGCCACGCGCGCTGCCTTGGCATCGGCCAGCATCAACGCGGCATCTTCGGCGGCAATACCCTCGGCCTGCGCGGCTTCCTTGATGGCGGCTTCATCCACGCCAGCAACACGCGTTTCAAACCGCAGCCCAGCGCCTTCAAGCACCGCGCGCCGCGCCGTGGAAGCAGATGCAAGAATAAGCGCCGGCGCTGCGGCCTGGATCACTGCCGCGCTTCCGGCCGTAGGCCCAGTGCCGCTTCCTCACCCGCCGTTGCCGCCAGATAGGCGGAATAGGCGGCGCCATCACGCAAATCCTCGGTCATGCCAAGCCGCGTCATGACGCTGCGGACCTGCGGCGACCGCAACGCCGCGGAGAAGGCTTCTTCCAGCCTTTTGCGTTCGGCCACCGGCATATTGGGCGGGCCGATCAGCCCGAAGGGGGCGGTTTCCGTGAGCCCATAGCCAAGCTCAACCAAGGTCGGCACATCAGGCCAGCGCGGATTGCGCGTGGGCGACCACAATGTCAGCCAACGTGCTTCGCCTTGATCCACCGCCGTGTGTAGCCGCGCACCGCCGGCCATCACATCCAGATCCCCCGCCATCAGCGCTTCGACACCATCGGCGGCGCCGCGGAAAGGCAGATGCACGACCTGGATATCTTCCTTCACCATCAACCGCGCCATGGTGACATGGCCAACCGAGCCCAGGCCAATACTGCCAAAGGAAAGTTGACCGGGCTTCTGCCGGGCCTCAGCCACGAAATCGCGCCAGCCACCAGGAAAGCGATCGGCCTTGGCAATAGCGCCATAAGTGCCGCCCGCCAGGCACATGATGGGGGTGGCATCCCGCCCCATGTTGAAATCCACGCCGCGCTCAACCAAGGCGCGCAGCGTCGCTACCGGAAACAGCATCACCACCGATCCATCTGGCGGCGCGCTGCGCAATTGCGACAAAAGCCTAAGCCCGGTGCGGCTTGGCTTATTATCCAGCCGCACTTCCTGACCCAAAGCTTTGCTCGCGTATTTTGCCACCACGCGCATCACCTGATCTGTGCTTCCGCCTTCCGCGAAAGGCACCAGAAGGGTGATACCGCGCTGCTGTGCCCGCGCAAGGTTCGGCGCGGCCAGCAGGCCAGCACTCGCCAAAAACAGCCGACGCTTCATGTCATTTCACTCGCCAGCCTTGTCAGTGCTGCGCGATAGGTCGCATCGAACAGGGTATCCAGACCGGGATTCACCCCCTTCAGCCCAGCGGCCACGCGCCCCGCCCAGCCGACATATTCAATGCGGCGCGCATGGTTCCAATTCGCCGGCGGGCTATCGGCGATGGAGCGCAGATTCGAAATCTTATCGGCTAATTTCAACTGCTTGGCTGCTTCGCTATGCTTTGGCGCCTGGCTGATCTGCAAGGCCTTCCGAGTTTCCTTAGGCTTTTTTGTATCATCGGTTGCTTCCGCCACCAAGCCCGCAATGAGGGGGCCAAAAACGGCGAGCAGATCGGCATCAGTGGTATCAGTATCCTCAACCGTGTCGTGCAGCAGCCCGGCCAGGATGGCTTCCTCGGGCGCGCCATGTTCGGCCAGGATCGCGGCAACCTCGATCACGTGGTTCACATAGGGCTCGGCAGCCGCGCCCTTCCGCACCTGCCCGGCATGGGCGCGGGCGGCGAAAAGCGTGGCGCGCAGAAGTTGCGCGGAGAAGCTGACTTCCATGCGGGTTCAGTAGCGCCCCAGGGCAAAATCGGAAAGGGGATGCAAGCGCCGCCAAAGCCTGATATGGGCGCCGCCATGCCGAGAGACATCATAACGCGCCGCGCTTTGATCGCGGCCAGCCCACTCCTTGCTGCCCCTGCCTTGGCGCAGGCACCCTTCCCCAATCGTCCTATCCGCCTGGTGGTGGGCTTTACCCCCGGTGGGGCCACCGATATCTCGGCGCGCGCCTTCGCGCCCAAAATGTCGGAAGTGCTGGGCCAGCCGGTGATTGTGGAAAACCGCCCCGGCGCCGGCAGCAACCTTGCCACTGAAATCGTCGCCCGCAGCCCCGCCGATGGTTACACGATTCTGCTGGCAACGCTGGGCGCTTTGGTGATCAGCCCCATGGTGATGCGCCTGCCGATAGACCCGGCGCGGGATCTGGTGCCGATCTCAATCGCCGTTGACCTGTTCAATATCCTGACCGTGCAGGCGGAGCGCCCCTGGCGCACCGCGGCCGATATCATCGCCGCGGCCAAGGCGCGGCCCGGGGAGCTTTCCTGGGGCCATAGCGGCATTGGCAGTGCTCCCCAATTGGCGGGCCTACTTTTCGCCAAAATGGCCGGGATTGAGACGATTGAGGTCTCCTATCGCGGTGGCGGGCTGGTCGCGACGGATATGATCTCGGGCCGCTTGGATTACGGCTTCCCGACCTCGCCTTCTGTCATGACGCATATCGAAAGCGGCAAGCTGCGGGGGCTGGCGGTGCCAACGCTGCAACGCTCTCGGCTGCTGCCGAATATCCCAACGGTGGCGGAAACCGGCCTGCCGGGCTTCAATGTGCCGTCCTGGTATGCGGTGGTGGCGCCGCGCGGGACGCCGGAACCGGCTGTTGAAAGGCTGGCTCATGCCATGCGCATCGCGTTGGAAGACAGGGATGTGATTGGCATCCTGAACCGCAATGGTCTGGAAGCCATGCCCTCCACGCCTGCGGAATTCGCTGCTGCCTGGGCTGCCGAGCGTACCAAATGGGAACCCATCATTCGCGAAAGCGGCATCAAGATCGAATAGCCGCGAGGGGCCGATTGGGTTTATAATTGGCCAGAAAGGATCGTCTGCCCGTGAACGCCATGCCCCCCGATCCCACCCAGGCCCTGGAACAAGCCGCGCGCGCCGCGCGTGCGGCGACTATTGCGCTGGCTGGCGCGCCAAGCGCGGTGAAGGATCAGGCGTTGCTTTTGGCGGCGGCCGCCTTGCGTGAGCATCAAGCGCAGATCATCGCCGCCAATGCTGAAGACATCGCCGCCGCACCTGGGCTGACACCGGCTTTTCGTGACCGGTTGCTGCTGAATGCCGCGCGCATTGAAGCCATGGCGAAGGGGCTTGAAGAAGTGGCGGCACTGCCCGACCCCGTTGGCCGCGTGCTGGCGGAATGGCAGCGCCCCAATGGGCTGCGCCTGCAACGCGTGGCACAGCCGCTTGGCGTGATCGGCATGATTTTCGAAAGCCGGCCCAATGTCACCGCCGATGCTGCCGCGCTTTGCCTCAAATCCGGCAATGCGGTGATCCTGCGTGGCGGGTCAGAAAGTCTGCGTAGCGCCACCGCCATCCATGCCTGCATGGCGCAAGGGCTGAAGCTGGCGGGCCTACCGGAAGCCGCGGTGCAAGTGGCGCCGAGTGCTGACCGCGCCTTTGTCGGCGCCATGCTGCGCGCTTCCGGGCTGATTGACCTGATCGTGCCGCGTGGCGGCAAGGGCCTGGTGACGCGCGTGTTGGAAGAAGCGCGCGTGCCGGTGCTGGCCCATGCGGAAGGGCTTTGCCACACCTATATCCATGCCGGCGCGGATCACGCCATGGCGCGCGCGGTGCTCGCGAACGCAAAAATGCGCCGCACCGGCGTGTGTGGCGCAACCGAAACCCTGCTGATTGATGCCGCCATCGCGCCCGCGCTTTTGCCTGCCCTGATTGTAGATTTGCGTGCCCTTGGCTGCGATTTCCGCGCTGATGAGGCTGCACGCGCGATTGTGCCCGACCTGATCGCCGCAACGGATGAAGACTACGGCACTGAATGGCTGGATGCGATCCTGTCGGTGAAAGTGGTTGCCGGTGTTGAAGAAGCGCTGGCGCACATCCGCCGCTTCGGCAGTGAGCATACGGAAGCAATCATCACCGAAGATGCCGGGGCCGCGCAGCAATTCCTGGATGGCATTGCCTCCGCGGTTGGGCTTTGGAATGCGTCCACGCAATTCTGCGATGGCAGCGAATTCGGCTTTGGCGCCGAAATTGGCATTGCAACCGGGCGGCTGCATGCGCGCGGGCCTGTGGGGCTCGAACAGCTTTGTACCTATCGCTACAAGATATTCGGCACGGGGCAGGTCCGGCCGTGATGGCGTGGCGGTTTTTCGCGGCGCTGCTGGTGGGCTTGGCGCTGGCGCCCGCCGCTGAGGCCGTCTGCCCGGATGACGCGGCGATTGCACGCTTCGCCGGCCAGATATTGCAGCGCCAATCGCCCACACCGTTCGCCGCGCTATCACCCGCCGATGGGCGCTGTGTGCAGGACAAGCTTGTTGCGCTTTTCGCGCAACCCTTGGGCGACGTTGTCGGCTACAAGCTCGGCCTGACCAATCCCGCCATTCAACAACGCTTCGGCATTGACCACCCCATCCGCGGTGCGATTTTCCACGCCACCCTGCGCGCATCTTCGGGCGCCGAGATCGAAGCGCGCTTCGCCGCCGTGCCAGTGCTGGAAGCCGATATGCTGGTGCGTATCGGCATGGGCGGCGTTGAGGCGGCGCTCAATGATCACGCCGCGCTGATGCGCCATATTGATCAGGTGATTCCCTTCATTGAATTGCCCGATCTGGTCTATGCGCCCGATTACCGTCCAAGCCTGGGGGATCTGCTCGCGGTCAATGTCGGCGCGCGGCTTGGCGTTGTTGGCCGACCCATTGCGGTGACGCCAAGCGCCGAATTCGCCGCGGCCTTGGGGCGCATGAGCATTTCACTCCATCAGGATGGGCGGGAGGTTTCGCGCGCGCCGGGGGCGGCCATCCTCGGCCATCCCTTGAATGCGCTTGCCTGGATCGCACGGGATTTGGCGCGGGAAGGGCGGCCCTTGCGAGAGGGGGATATGATCTCCTTGGGCTCCTTCTCCCCGCCGCAGCCGGTGGTGGCGGGCCAGGTCTGGACCGCGCGCTATGAGGGGCTGGGCGAGGTGCAGGATGTGGTGGTGCGCTTCCGGTAATCGCAACGCTTCGCTGAAGCCGCGCCCCCTGCTATATAACAATTCGTTGGCGACCAAAGAAAGACTGGAAGCATGCCCGATACCTCCCCGCTCCACAGCGCAAGCAATCCGCTTTCCGTCGAATATTTTGATGTGCTGATTGTTGGTGCCGGCATTTCCGGCATTGGCGCCGCCTATCACCTCACCACACAATGCCCAGACAAGCGCTTTGTCGTGCTCGAGAATGAGGAAAGTTTCGGCGGCACCTGGTGGACGCATAAATATCCCGGCATCCGTTCGGATAGTGACCTTCACACCTTCGGCTATCGGTTCAAGCCCTGGCGCGGCGCGCCTATCGCCACTGCCGAAGAAATCCTGCGCTATATGGGCGAAGTCATCGCCGAAAATGATCTGTCGCGGCATATCCGCTATCGTCACCATATCACGCATGCAAGTTGGGACAGTCAGACCAAGCTTTGGACCTTGGAGGTCCTGGACAAGACCAATGGACTTCCCCGCCGCTTCACCTGCAAATTTCTCTATATGTGCCAGGGCTATTACCGCCAATATCAGGGCTATATGCCTGAATGGCCGAATATGGCGGCCTATCAAGGCCGGCTGGTGCATTCCGAGGAATGGCCAGAAGGGCTCGACTATGCCGATAAGCGCGTGCTGGTCATAGGGTCAGGGGCCAGTGCGGCAACCATCATTCCAGCCATGGCAGCCAAGGCCGCGCATGTTGTGATGCTGCAAAGATCCCCCACTTATTTCCGCGTGGGCCGTAACGCGATTGAGATCGCTGAAGAATTGCGCGCGCTTGGCATTTCGGAAGACTGGATACACGAAATCACGCGCCGAAAAATCCTTTTCGAGCAAGCCAAGTTTGCAAAACAGACCTTCACGCAACCGGAACAGGTCAAGGAAGCGCTGCTGGATGGTATTCGCGGCATTGTCGGGCAGGATTACGATATAGCGACGCATTTCACCCCGAAATATCGTCCCTGGCGGCAACGCATGGCCTTTGTTCCCAATGGCGATCTGTTCCACGGCATCGCCAGCGGTAAGGCCAGCGTGGTGACGGACGAGATCGAGAGATTTTCGGAAAAGGGCGTTGTGACCAAATCCGGTCAAGAACTGGAAGCGGATATCATTGTCGCGGCCACCGGGTTCAACCTGAATGTGCTGGGCGATATCGCGTTCGAGATTAATGGCCAGCCGCTCGATTTTCATGAAACGGTGACCTATCGCGGCATGATGTTCACCGGCATTCCCAATATGGTTTGGGTCTTCGGCTATTTCCGTGCCTCATGGACCCTGCGCGCTGATTTGGTGGGTGATTTTGTCTGCAAATTGCTGAAGCATATGGATGCCCACGGCAAGGCGCAGGTCGAAGTGGCGCTGCGGGAAGAAGACCATAACATGCCTATCCTGCCCTGGATTGACCCGGAAAATTTCAACCCCGGCTATCTGATGCGCGGCATGCATCTGCTACCGCAACGCGGCGACAAGCCCGAATGGATGCATAATCAGGATTATTGGGCCGAAAAAGATGAATTCCCCAAAATAGACCTGAACGACGCGGCATTTGTTTACAAATAATCGGCTGCCGGGACGTGGCAGGCCAATTCACCTTGGCGCTTAACATGCCTATCCTGGTCGCATGACTCCATCCCGTTTCGGCGATGGCCGCCGCCGCCGCATCGGCCTTCTGGGCGGGTCCTTCAACCCGGCCCATGCCGGGCATATCCATGTCGCACGCCATGCCATGCGGGCGCTTGGGCTGGATCAGGTTTGGCTGATGGTATCGCCGGGCAATCCGCTGAAGCCCCGCGCGGGTATGGCGCCACTGAAGGACCGCCTGGCCAGTGCAAGGCGGATTGCCGATGGCAGGCGCGTAATCGCGACCGATATCGAAAGGCTGCTCGGCACGCGCTTCACGGCCGATACGCTGGCAAAACTGCACCGGCGCTTTCCCCACGCGATTTTCGTGTTCCTGATTGGTGCGGATAATCTGGTGCAGCTTCCCCGCTGGAAATCATGGCGCCGCATCGCCACTTCTACTCCTTTGGCGGTACTTCCCCGCCCGGGCTGGACCAGACAGGCGCTGAATGGCGCGGCGGCTTCGGTGCTGCGCCACCAGCGTTGCCGGCCCGGCGCGTTGCTTGCCAGCCCGAAGCGGGCTACGAAACGCGCCAGATGGTGTTTCGTTTCCGCCCGGGAACACGCCGCATCCGCCACCGCAATCAGGGCGGCAGCGCTGCACCCGAGACACTTGGTTAAAAAGACAGGAGGCGGCCATAGCCCGCAAGCCCACCCCGGCTGAAGAAAGCCCAAAGCGGCGCGTCGCCGCCGAGCCAAAACCCAAAGCCGCGACCAAGGCAAAGGCGAGCGCCAAGCCGAAAGCCGCAGCGGAACCAAAGGCGAAGGCCGCGCCGAAAACCGCTGCGCCCAAAGCCGCCGCAACTAAGCCTGCCGCCAAGGCCAGCAAGGCTGCGCCGAAAACTGCTGCCGCGCCAGCGCCGAAGCGTGCTGCGGCCAAAGTCGCCGTGGCTAAGCCAGCGCCAAAGCCTGCCACCAAGGCCAGCAAGGCTGCGCCGAAAACCGAGGCTGCCGCGCCAGCGCCGAAGCGCGCCGCCGCCAAAGCCGCCGCGATTAAGCCAACGCCAAAACCTGCCGCCAAGGCCAGCAAGGCCGCGCCAAAGACGAAGGCCGCGCCCAAGGCGAAACCCGCCACCAAGGTCACAGCGCCACGCCCCGCCCGCGGCAGGCGCCGCGAAAAAATTGCACCGGACCGGCTGGAAATACTTGTAGAGGCCGCGCGCCAAAGCCTGGAAGACGACAAGGCCGAAAACATCGTGATCTTGGACGTGACCGGCCGCGCCGATTACACGGATAGGCTGATCATCGCGACCGGCCAGGTTGAGCGCCAATTGCAAGCCATGGCGACGCATTTGGATGAAGCGCTCGGCAAGGCTGGGTTGCACATTAAGCGCGATGCCATTCAGGCCTCGGGCGATTGGGTGCTGATTGATGCGGGTGATCTGGTGATTCACCTGTTCCGCCCGGATGCGCGAGAGCTCTATCGCCTGGAACGCATGTGGGGCCCGGAAAGCCCGCTGACGACGGAGAATTCCGACGCCGCGCCCGAATAGGATCATCGCCATAGGGCGCATAAAGCCCGGTCCGGAAGCAGCCCTTTACGCGCATTACGCGGCGCGTCTGCGCCCGGCGCCCGAATTGGTCGAAATCCCCGAAGCGCGCGGCAGTGAAGCCGAAATTCGCCGCCGCGAAGGCGCTGCCATCCTGGGCGCCATCCCGGCCGCCGCAGTGCCCATTGCCTTAGACCTTGGCGGCGCCATGCCCGATACGGAAAGCTTGGCCGGGCTGCTGACGCGCTGGGATGAAGCGGGGCGCAGCGCCTGCTTCATCATTGGCGGGGCAGAGGGGCTGGACCAGGCGGTGCAGGCGCGCGCAGAATATCGTCTCTCACTCGGGCCGCTCACTTGGCCGCATTTTCTGGTGCGCGGCATGCTGGCGGAACAGCTCTACCGGGTGCAGGCTATCAGGACGGGGCATCCCTACCACCGTACTTGGCGGCCAAGTGCCTGATCAAGTGAGCGCAAGAAGCGGATGGCGCGTGGGACGCGCTTTGCCGATCATTCGCCCATGAACGAAATGCCCGAATCCCTAGATGATACCCGCTTCGCCGCCGTGCTGGCGCGCGATGCCGCGCCCGCCTGTGGCGCTTTTCTTTATGCCGTCACCACCCAGGGGATTTATTGCCGCCCTGGCTGTCCTTCCCCCGCGCCGCTGCGCCGGCATGTCCGTTTCTTTGCCGATTGGGGCGCGGCACAAGCCGCTGGCTTTCGCCCCTGCAAGCGCTGCGACCCGCGCGGTGATCGTGCGCGCCTGCAAGCGGAAGCGGTGCGCGCTGCCTGCGCCATGATCGAAGCTTCTGAAGCCATGCCATCCCTCGCGAGCCTTGCGGCGCGCGCTGGCTATGCGCCGCATCACTTCCAGCGCATGTTTCGAGACATCACTGGCGTCACCCCGCGTTCCTACGCGGAGGGCGTGCGCGGGCAGCGCCTGTCAGCAGCTTTGGCCGAAGGCGCGCGCGTTGCGGAGGCCGTGGCGGGGGCAGGTTTTGGCAGCGAAAGCCGCGTTTATGAAAACACCGCGCGCCATCTCGGCATGCGCCCCGGCCGTGCGCGGCGTGGCGGCGCCGGAGAGGTGATCCGCATCGCCTGGGCGGAAAGCGCCTTCGGTCCTTTGTTGCTGGGCGCCACCGAACAGGGCGTGTGCTTCCTTGGTTTTGGCGAGGCGCGCGATGCGCTGGAAGGTGATTTACGCGCTCGCTTTCCCCAAGCGCGGATTGAAACAGCACCAGCAGAGATAAGCGAACTTGCCAAACGCGCCATCGCTTTCATCGCCGAACCACGCGCTGCCTTGGAACTTCCCTTGGATTTGCGCGGCACGATTTTCCAGCGCCGCGTTTGGGAAGCGCTGCGCGGCATTCCGCTGGGCCAAACCACAACATACAGCGCGCTCGCCGCCGCCATGGGTGAGCCCAAGGCAACGCGCGCGGTGGCACGCGCTTGTGCGCAAAACCCGGTTTCGCTCTCGGTGCCCTGCCATCGCGTGGTGGGGAAGGATGGTGATGTGACCGGCTATCGCTGGGGTGTTGCGCGCAAGCGCGCCTTATTGGCGGGCGAAAGAGGCGCCTGAGCTTCCTGGTTGCGTGTCAGGTTCCAAAAACACGATCCCCAGCATCGCCAAGCCCAGGGCGGATATAGCCGTTCTCATCAAGCTTATCGTCAATCGCCGCGGTCCAGATCGGCACATCGGGATGGGCTTCGCGCACATGGCGAATACCCTCGGGTGCTGCAAGCAAACAGATGAAGCGGATGCGCGTTGCACCGCGCGCCTTCAGCCTATCAAGTGCAGCGACCGCTGAATTGCCGGTCGCCAGCATGGGATCGAGCAGGATCACCAGGCGTTCGGCCAAATCCTCTGGCGCCTTGAAGTAGTATTCATGCGCTTCCAGCGTCTTGTGGTCGCGATAGACGCCAATATGCGCAACGCCCGCTTCCGGCAGCAGGCTCAGCATGCCATCCAGAAAGCCGATGCCCGCGCGCAGCACTGGGGCGAAGATTGGCGGCTTGCCGGCAAGCTTGGGTGCGGACATGCGTTCCAGCGGCGTTTCAACCTCGCGCGCTTCAAGCGGCAGATCAGCCAGCGCGGCAGCGCCGAGCAGCATGGCGATGTCGCGCAGCAGGACTCGGAAGGTGGGCACGGGGCAGGATTTTTCGCGCATATGCGAAAGCCTGTGCTGGATCAGCGGATGCCCCACCACCGTGAGCATGCCTGCATCATCCGATCCTGAACCTGTGACCATGACCTATTCCTAAGCAGGGGTATGCCCGTTCTTTAGGGGAGAATCGTCGGGGCTGGAAACAAATTTTCCGGCAGGTAGTGGCGTAAAAACAAGCATTTAGCCGTGCTGTTGACGCCGCAAAAGGAAAGAGGTGGTGGCAATGCTGACGCTTTGGATGACTGAACGCCCACCCAATATAAAACTCTGGGTTGTATTTTTACAAAATACCACAATCATAAAGGCGTGAGCCTGGATCTTTTACATCCTGTCTTTGCGCCCGTCCCACGGCTCAGCCGAGGGCGTTTGGCTGTGCTCGGTCTTGGCTATGTCGGCCGGCCCTTGGCGCTCGGCGCCGCTGCCGCCGGCTATGACGTGATTGGTTTTGACCCAGCCCCCGGGGCGCGGGACAGCGCTGAGAAGGCCCATGCCGACGGCCAAGGAAGTTTTCGGGCTTGCGCCGACCCCGATCAGCTCGCCGGCGCGCAAACCTGGTTGATTTGCGTCCCGACACCGCTTGATGCGCGCGGGCGACCTGATCTAACCGCAGTGCGCGAAGCGCTTGGCATCGCAGCGCGCGGCCTGAAGCCGGGCGCGCTGGTTTGTCTGATCTCCACCTGCCATCCTGGCGCCACCAATGGGTTATGTCGTGCTGTGCTTGAAGAAGCGGGCTGGCGCGTGGGGCGGGATGTCTTCCTGGCCGTCTCCCCCGAACGGGAAAACCCAGGCCCCCATGCGCCGCCAACCCGCAGCATTCCGCGCCTGCTGGGTGCCACCGATGAAGCCTCTCTCCGCCGTGCCTTGGCTTTTTGGCGGCATTTGGTCGATCGGGTGGAGGTGGTCGCGAGCGCCGAGGTCGCCGAATGCGCCAAGCTATTGGAGAATACATATCGGCTCGTGAATATCGCGCTGATGGATGAACTCCATGCCGCTTTCACCGCGCTTGGTGTGCCGACGCGCGATGTGGTTGCGGCGGCGGCGACCAAGCCCTTTGGGTTCGCGCCGTTTTGGCCCGGGCTTGGCGCGGGCGGGCATTGCATTCCGGTGGACCCGGCGTTTTTGCAGATGGAAGCGGTGCGCATGGGCGCACCATCCGCCTTGCTGGCGAAGGCCATGGCACGCAATCGCGGGCGCGTGGCGCGCGTGCTGGCACAAATCCGGGCGCGGCTTGGCGATGATCTGGCCGGTAAGCGCGTTTTGGTGGCGGGCGTGACCTACAAACCCGATGTCGCAGATTTACGCGCCGCCGCACCGCTCAGGCTTCTGCGCCACTTGCATTACGCGCGGGCTGATCTTGCCTGGCATGATCCTGTGCTAAGCGTGATTCCCAAGGCGCTGTCAGCCATTCCGCGCAGCGTGGCTCTAAAAATGCCGGATGGCGCGCAGCCTGCGGCGATCATCCTCGGCACGCCGCATCGCGCTTTCGATCTGGCGGCGATTTCCCGCGCCGCGCCCCTGGTATTCGACCCTTTCGGTATTCTACCAGCAGGTTCAAGCGTTATCGTCGTCTGAAGTCAGGTGCCGCCTTTCCATTCCGCTGGCGCAACACTACCCACCTGATCGGCGATACGCCCGTAATGTTCCGGGCGGCGGTGGCGCGCGAAATCGAAAATCGTCTTGCGGCCCAATTCGCATTTGCCGAGGTCAGCTTCGGCCACGATCAACTCATCATCCCAGCTTGTTGCCTGCGCCATGATCTCGCCCTGCGGGTTCACGATGATGGAATGGCCGAAAAGCTCATGCCCATCCTCCGTGCCGGCCTTGGCGGTTGCGACCGCAAAGCAGGAATTCTGGTAGCACCCGGATTGGATGGATAAATGGCTATGGAACACCCGCAAATGAGGCGCCTCAAAGCCGCGATTTTCCATATTCAGTGACGGCGTATTGTAGCCGAGCATCACCAATTCCACCTGCTGCAAGCCCATCACGCGCCAGGCTTCCGGCCAGCGGCGGTCATTGCAGATCATCATGCCAAGATTGACGGGCTGGCCCGCAACCGGCGCGCGGATCACGGGAAAGCCAAGATCGCCCGGCTCAAAATAACGCTTTTCCAGATGCTGCACATGGCGCACGGGGTCGAATTCCTTATGCCCCGGCAAATGCACCTTGCGGTATTTCAGGATAATCTCGCCAGAGGGCAGCACGAAGACCGCGGTATTGAAGCGGCGCCCTTCCGGTGTTTTTTCGGCATAGCCCAGATGAAAGGCGATACCGTATTTGCGCGCGGCTTCAAACAAAGGCGCGGTTTCATTGGAAGGGAGCGCGCTTTCATACCAATGATCGGCATTGGCGAGGTCTTCCTCATACCAGCGCGGGAAGAAGGTGGTCAGCGCCAATTCGGGAAACACGACAACCTCAGCACCGCGTTGATGCGCCTTTTCCAGCAGGCGGATCATGCGCCCGACGGCAACATCCCGGCCTTCGGCCTTTTGGATCGGCCCCAATTGTGCGGCGGCCAGAACAAGGGAACGGGTCATGAATGCATCCTTCGCTCAATCAGTATATCACCCTCAATATACAGCTGCAGACATCCTATTCTAGTTCTTGTTTTTTGTCCCTATTTCACTGTTATCGTTGATTTCCGCCCAATATTTTGCGAAAGCACTGACCATGACCTCATCAATTCCGCCCCCTAAACCAATCGCTCTCGTCCCAGAGCTAGAGGTGGCGGATTTTGATCGCAGCATGCATTTCTATGTCGAGGTGCTTGGCTTTGCCATCCAATATGACCGGCCAGAACGCCCGTTCGCGTATCTGGCATTCGGAGATGCGCATATCATGATCGAGAAGGGCGGTGGATGGATGACAGGCCACCTCGAGCGCCCTTACGGGCGAGGCATAAACTTCCAGATACGCGTACCCGAAGTTAAATCAGTAAGCGAACGCCTCGCCGCCGCCGGCTGGCCAGTGTTCCAAGACATCGAGGATGCTTGGTACAGGCGCGGCACCGAGCATTTTGGTGCACGAGAACTGGTCGTCCAGGACCCGGATGGCTACCTCTTGCGCTTCTCGCAGGACCTGGGCGTTCGCTAAGCAGGGGCGGCAAGCAGGCCACTTGGAGCACCAGCATGGCCGAGGCAAGCGATCTTTCTTGGCACTAGCTCGGCCCAATGCTGTGACTAATTTTGGGGTCCGAAAGAGTGTGCGCGTGATTCGCGCGGCGCGCATTACGCCGGCGGCACCGCCCCCACCTGGTCAATCATGGCGCGATACCATTGCGGGCGGCGATGGGCGGCGAAGTTGAACATCTTCTCCTTCCCCTGCTTGCAGGCATCGAAATCCACATCGGCGACGATGATCTCATCACCCAGCGTCTTGGCTTCCGCCACCACGCGGCCATTCGGGTCCACAATCACCGAACCGCCAATCAGGCCAGAGCCATCCTCAACGCCCGCCTTGGCAACCGAAATCGCCCAGGTCGCGTTCATATAGGCATTGCCCTGCACCGCGAGTGTCGAATGGAAGGTCCGCAAGGACTGATCTTCGCTATCGCCCCCCATCGGATCATAGGCCGCGGAGTTATAGCCAATCAGCATCAACTCGATCCCCTGCAAACCATAGCAACGCCAGGCTTCCGGCCAGCGGCGGTCATTGCAGATCAACATGCCAAGCACGGGTCGGCCCCAGGCATCGGGGCCGCGAAAGGCGGGGAAGCCAAGATCGCCATATTCGAAATAGCGCTTTTCCAATTGCTGGAAGCGATCCCCGATGCGCGGTTCCACCGTGCCGGGCAGATGGATTTTACGATATTTTCCGAGCACGCTGCCATCCGGCCCGACCGTGATCGACGTATTGTAGCGCTTGCCATGCGGCGTGAGTTCCGCATAGCCAAGATAAAAGCCAACACCAAGCGCGCGCGCGCGATCAAACAAGGGCTGCACGCGCGGATTGGGCATTTCGCGTTCAAAATAGCTGTCCAATTCCGCCTGATCGGTGAAAAGCCAGCGCGGGAAGAAGGTGGTCAGCGGCAATTCTGGAAACACCACCATCTTCGCGCCCGCGGCGGCAGCTTGTTCCAAAAGTGCCACCATGCGCGCCAGGATCGCTTCCCGGCTATCGGCTTTTTGGTTGGCGCCCATTTGGGCGCCGGCAAGGCGTAATACGCGTGTCATTGTTCAAGCTCCGGACGAATAGCCTCGACCACTGGGCGATAGCGCGCGGTCTCGGCGGCGATGAAGGCGGCGGCGCTGGCAGGGGTGCCAGGCGCGGAAGCGGTGATGCCAGAGGCAGTAAGGCTGGCGCGGAAGGCAGGATCGGCAAGCGCGGCATTTGTCGCAGCCGAAAGCCGTTCCAGGATCGGCGCGGGCAGGGCAGGGGGCGCGAATACCGCATGCCAAAGCACCGCTTCAAAACTGGCAAGGCCAAGCGCTTCGGCAACGGTAGGCACATCGGGTGCGGCGTCCAAACGTCGCGCTGTCGCCACCGCCAACATGCGCGCGCGCCCACCTTGATGCAGCGGCAAGCCGCCGCCGAAAGTATTGACCGCGAGCGCCAAAGTGCCGCCGACCAAATCATTCATCGCCGGCGCCGCGCCGCGATAGGGCACATGCGTGATGGTAACCCCGCCCGCCTGCTGCTTCAGCAATTCGGTCGCCAGATGCATGATGGTGCCACTGCCCGGAGAACCATAAGAAAGCGGTGGATTGGCCACGCGCGCAGCCGCCAAAAATTCCCGCAACGTCGCCGGGCGCGACGGATGCGCGAGCCAACACAGCGGCCCACCACCCAATTCCGCAATGGTCGTAAAATCGCGCACCACATCAAATTGCGGCTGGCGCGTCACCAAGGGATAAAGCGCATGGGTCGAAGCCGTGCCGAACAGGATCGTGTAGCCATCGGCGCGGGCGCGGGACACTTCCAAGGAGCCAATCGCACCCCCCGCACCGCCGCGATTTTCCGTCACCACCGGCTGGCCCAATTCGCGGCCCAAGCGCTCAGCATAAAGTCGCGCATAGACATCGGTGGGACCGCCGGCGGGGAAGGGGATGATCATGCGGATCGGGCGGGAGGGATAAGCCTCCTGCGCCCGCGCCGCACCCGCGATCATCGCTGCGCCAACGCCCATCAGCGCGGCGCGGCGATAGATATCAAAGTGCCGCGTCACGCCAATTCTCAACCGCCGCATCGGGGTGGGAAGCAAGCCCGGCGGCCTTGATGCCCTCACACGCAGCGTGTTCGTCGCGGTCAGAGGCATCGCCGCTGACACCAACGGCGCCAATCACGGCACCCGCGGCATTCAGAATCAGCACGCCGCCGGGCACTGGCACGAAGCTGCCATCGGATGCGGCAGCGACAGCCGCCTGAAAGGCAATGCGTTCCTTCAGGCGATCACGTAGGATACGGCTGCCAACCCCCATGCCGAGTGCGGCATAGGCTTTGCCGCGCGCAATCTCGGCGCGCAGAATGCCAGAGCCATCTTCGCGCTTTTGCACCACAACATGCCCGCCCGCATCCAGCACCACCACGGTCAGCGGCAGCATGCCGGCCGCGCGGCCCGTCGCCAGCGTGACATCGGCGATCTTATCGGCAGTTGCCAAAGGCAAATCTACCGCGAGGTGCTTCACATAGTAATCTGCGGAATTCATCGCGTTTCTCCCTGCGAAAATGAAAGGCCCTCCATGGGCCAAGCGATACCCAGCGGCAAGCCAGGGTTCAGAAAAACAAATCCCGAAAATCCTGCCGCGTGCCGCCAAACAAGCGCCAAGTTGCAATGGCGCCAATGCAAAGCCCAATGCCGGCGGCAATCGCCGGCACGGGATCAGGCAGGCCGCCCGCCCCCGTGGCGGCGGCGTTCAACATCCCAAGCACAATGCCAACCGACCCCGCGATCATCGCCTGCACCAGACCGGGCTTCCGCCGAGGCGGCGGCGCGGCGGGCTTTGAAGGGCGCGGCTGGCGCTTGATCCAATGCCCTTCCGGGCGCGACTTTTCCTTATTCCCCGACATAGCTTTCCTTGTGTTGACGCGGCACGAAGCGCCCGGCGCCGGGTTTGGCCAAAACCTGCTTGCCATCCCAAATCTGCTTGCCCCGCAGCCAGGTGGCGGCGACGCGGCCCTTCACCTTCATGCCATCATAGGGCGACCATTTGGCATCTTCCTGGTCCTGGATGTCGCGTGCATCAAAGGTGAAATCACCTTCTTCCATCACCAGCAAATCCGCATCCGCGCCAACGCGCAGCGCTCCCTTCTTCGGGTAAAGCCCAA
>CALRPR020000023.1:0-42021 GCA_943370125.1 Allobosea thiooxidans
GCATATGGTGCGCAATAGCGGGGATCATGGGCTGGAAGGCCCGGCGGATCGTCGCGCAGCGGGCAAGCCGGAAACCGGGCGCATTCTGTTGAATGCCTATCATCAGGGCGGGCACATCATCATCGAAATCGGCGATGATGGCCGCGGCCTGCCGGTTGAGAAGATTCGTGCCAAGGTACTGGCCCAGGGTCTTACGACCGAAGCTGAACTCGCGCAGATGAACGAACATGATGTGCTGCGCTTTATCTTCCGTCCGGGCTTTTCGACGGCGCAGCAAATCACCTCTGTCTCCGGCCGCGGGGTCGGGATGGATGTGGTCAAGACGAATATCGAGCGAATCGGCGGCACGATCGAATTGCGCTCTAAAGAAGGGCGCGGCACCACCTTCACCATCAAGATTCCGCTGACGCTTGCGATTGTCTCGGCACTGATCGTGCAGGCGGGTGGTGAGCGCTTCGCCATTCCGCAGATTGGCGTGGTAGAATTGGTGCGCGTTGGCGATGAGCATGAAGGCAATACGCGCATTGAAATGATCAAGGATGCGCCTGTGCTGCGGCTGCGGGATCGCCTGCTGCCGTTGGTATCGCTGTCTTCCTTGTTGCGGCTGCGTGAGGCGCCGGTGGGTGGCCTCAAAGGTTACGTTGTTGTGATGCAGGTCGGCGCCAATGTCTTTGGCATTGTGGTGGACCGCGTGTTTGACACGGAAGAAATCGTGGTGAAGCCAGTGGCACCCATTCTGCGGCACATCACCATGTTCAGCGGCAATACCATTCTGGGTGATGGCAGCGTCATCATGATCCTGGATCCGAATGGCGTGGCGCGCGGTGCTGGCATTACTGCCGAAGGCCGTGCGGAGGATCAGCAGACCGTCAGCGTAACCGCCGGCATCCGTTCGGATTCCAGCACATCGCTGCTGCTGTTCCGTGCCGGGGATCAAACGCCGAAGGCCGTCCCGCTTGGGCTGGTGGCGCGGCTTGAGGATATTCCGGTGGAGCGCATTGAAATGTCGGGCGGCACGCCGGTTGTGCAGTATCGCGGCCAATTAATGCCGATGGTGCCGATTGCCGGGCATTGGGAAGCCCCCGCATCGGGCCGCCAGGCCGTGCTGGTCTTCACTGAAGGTCAGCGCAGCATGGGGCTGATGGTGGATGAAATCCTTGATGTCGTCGAAGAACCCTTGCTGATCCAGCCTGGATCGGATCGGCTGGGCTATCTTGGCAGCGCGGTTATTGCCGAACGCGTCACGGATGTGATTGATACCGTGTATTGGCTATCGCATGCGGGCGGCGATTGGTTCCGGGGTGATCGGAAATCCTCTGCGTCCCATCAAAAGCCGCGCCTGCTGCTGATTGATGACAGTACCTTCTTCCGCCATCTGGTGGTGCCAGCGCTTTCCGCGGCCGGCTTCGATGTGACCGCAGTGGAAAGCCCGGCGGAAGCGCTGCGGCTGCGTGATGCGGGTGTGGAATTCGAAGCGCTGATTTCCGATATCGAAATGCCGGAAATGGATGGGCTGAGCTTTGCCCGCAATGTGCGTGCATCCGGTGCCTGGATGCGCTTGCCGCTGGTGGCCCTTTCCTCACGCGCTGAACCTGAAGATGTCGCGCGTGGGCGGGAAGCCGGTTTCACGGATTATGTCGCGAAATATGACCGGGATGCGCTGCTGTCTTCGCTGCGCGAATGCCTGAGCTCACCGATTGCCGCCTGAGGAGGGGATTATGCAAAGCATCAGCGAAACCCAGCGTTCCAGCTCAGCCATTGCCGCGCTGGCATTGGCCGAGCGGGAAGACGAAGTCTTCCTGACCCTGACTGTGGCCGGCCAAACCTGCAGCATTCCCGTGCTGCTGGTCCGTGATGTGCTCGGCCCGCAGGCCATCACGCCGATCCCGCTTGCGCCGGCTGAAGTCGCTGGTGGGCTCAATCTGCGCGGGCGTATTGTGACGGCGATTGATCTGCGCCGGCGCCTTGGCTTGCCGCCGGCTGATGATGCCGACAAGGCGATGAGCGTGGTGGTGGAACAGGCGGGTGAATTATACAGCTTGATCGTGGATCAGGTGGGTGAAGTGCTGCCCCTGCCTTCGGCTGGCATTTGCCCCAATCCCCCAACACTCGACCCGCTTTGGCGTGACGTATCACTCAGCGTCTATCGTGAAGAAGACCGGCTGATTGTCATGCTGGATGTCGAGCGTCTCCTCAATATCGGATGAATGAAATCATGCAAAATCGCTCTTGCCTTATCGTTGATGATAGCCCGGTGGTAAGGCGGGCAGCGCGGCGCATTGTGGAAGGCCTTGGCTTTACCGTGCGTGAAGCCAAGGACGGCGCCGAAGCGCTGGTTTCCTGCCGTACTGAAATGCCGGAAGCCGTGCTGCTTGATTGGAACATGCCTGTCATGGATGGGCTGGAATTCCTGAAGCATGTGCGCGCTGAACACGGGCCGTCGCAGCCGATCATCGTGCTCTGCACCACGGAAGCGAGCATTGACCGTATTGTGGAGGCGCTGTCCGCCGGGGCACAAGAATACATCATGAAGCCCTTTGATGCCGGTATCCTGCACGATAAATTCGTCCAGGCCGGCCTGCTTTCGGATGCCGCGTGAGTTTTCTGGCACCAGCCACCACGACGGAACCAGTGCGCGTGATGCTGTGCGACGACAGCGCCGTGCAGCGCGGCATCATGGCGCGCATTCTGGAAACCGATCCCGGCATCAGGATTGTTCATCGCGCCGGTGATGGGCAGGCAGCGCTTTCCGCACTGGCGGTGACCAAGCCGCAAGTGGTGCTACTTGATCTGGAAATGCCGGTGATGGATGGCATGACAGCGATACCGCTGATCCTGAAGCAGGCCCCAGGCACCGCGATTATTGTCGCCAGCGCGCTGACCCAGCGTGGTGCGGCGGCGGCGATGGCGGCCTTGCGCGCGGGGGCGGTGGATTATGTGCCAAAGCCCACGGGGTCGCTTGGTGGGGCGGCCAGCCCAATCTTTCGCGATGAATTAATTGCCAAGGTGCAGGGCTGGGCGCGCATGCGTCGCGCGCCGGAACAGCGCTTGCGCCCTCCGCCGCCCTTGCCCATCAGTGCGCGGCCGATTTCGCGCCCTGCTACCAGGGCCATGCTGCCGCCGCGCCTATTGGCGGTGGGCAGTTCTACCGGCGGGCCGCAAGCCTTGGCGACCTTCTTCAAGAATCTGCGCCCGCTGCCCATTCCTGTAGCGATTGTGCAGCATATGCCAGCCGGCTTCACCACCATGTTGGCTGATCATTTGGACAAGCTTGGCGTAATGCCCTGTGCTGAAGCCAAGCATGGGGAAGTGATGCAGCCTGGGCGCATATACCTTGCGCCTGGCGATCATCATCTGATCGTGGAAGCGGGTAGTGGCGATACGCTGGTAGCAAAGCTCGATACCGGGCCGCCGGTGAATTATTGCCGCCCCGCGGTGGATCCCATGGTGCAAAGCGCTTCGCGCGTTTGTTCTGGGCGCGTGTTGGCCGTGATCCTGACCGGCATGGGGCAGGATGGGCTGGAAGGCTGCCGTGGCCTTGTCGCCAAGGGTGGCGCGGTTTTCGCGCAGGATGAAGCAAGTTCTGTGGTCTGGGGCATGCCGGGTGCGGTTTCGCGCGCCGGCGTCGCCAGCCTGCAATCTCCGCCGGAAGTTCTGGCGGAACGGGTTCTCGAAATCTTCAAATTGCCGGGTGCAAAAACATGACCCCTGAATCCTTTCAATTCCTCACTGGCTTGGTGAAGGCACGCTCTGGCATCGTGCTGACCACGGAAAAGGCCTATATGCTTGAGACGCGGCTCGCGCCGATGCTGAAGCGCGAGAGGCTGGTGTCGCTGGATGCGCTGGCGGGGCGGTTGCGCAACGCGCCTTCCCTGCCGCTAGCGACCGAAGTGGTGGAAGCGCTGACCACCAATGAAAGCTCCTTCTTTCGCGATGGCAAACCATTTGAGCATCTGCGGAAGATTCTCCCGGCTCTTGCGGCTTCGCGCCCAGCGGGCCAGGCGCTGCGGGTGTGGTCGGCGGCGAGTTCGACCGGGCAGGAAGCCTATTCGGTGGCGATGATCGTCAATGAATTGGGGCCGGTGCTGGGCGGTCGGCGCGTGGAAATCTTGGGTACGGATCTGTCGCGTGATGTGCTGGCGCGCGCGCAGGAAGGGTTATTTTCGCAGTTCGAAGTGCAGCGCGGCCTGCCGGTGCAATTGCTGGTCAAGTATTTCAAGCCGGATTCAGGGCGCTGGCGCATTTCCGATGGGCTGCGCAGCATGGTGCGCTGGCAATGCTACAACCTGCTGGAAAATCCCGCCATTCTTGGGCGCTTCGACATTATCTTCTGCCGCAATGTGCTGATCTATTTTGATGCGGCGACCAAGACTCAGGTGCTGGCCAATATCTCCAATCAATTGCAGCCTGATGGGTATGTGTATCTGGGTGGCGCGGAAACCGTGCTTGGGCTCACCACACGGCTTGTGCCGAGTTCGGGAGAGCGCGGCGCTTACGAATTGATGCGCAGCGCCGCCAAGGCTAGTTAAACAGCCGTCCCGCCCACCGTCAGCCCGGTCAGTTTCAATGTCGGTTGGCCAACGCCAACCGGCACGCCCTGGCCCTGCTTGCCGCAAGTACCAATGCCGGGGTCGAGTGCCATGTCATTGGCAACCATGCTGACCTTGGTCAGCGCATCCGGGCCATTGCCGATCAGCGTCGCACCCTTCACCGGTGCGCCGATCTTGCCGTTTTCAATCAGGTAAGCCTCGGAAGCGCTGAAGACGAATTTGCCGGAGGTGATATCCACCTGCCCGCCGCCGAAATTCACCGCGTAAAGCCCGCGCTTCACGCTGCCCAGAACTTCTTCCGGCGTATGGGCGCCGCCCAGCATCACCGTGTTTGTCATGCGCGGCATGGGGCTATGTGCATAGCTCTGGCGGCGGCCATTGCCGGTGGGGGCCACGCCCATCAGCCGGGCATTTTGCCGATCCTGCAAGAACCCAACCAGGATGCCATCTTCAATCAACGTGGTGCGCCCGCTTGGCGTGCCTTCATCATCCACGGTCAGGCTGCCGCGCCTATCGGGCATTGTGCCATCATCCACCACGTTCACGCCGGGGGCGGCGATGCGCTGACCAAGCAGCCCGGCAAAGGCGGATGTCTTTTTGCGGTTGTAATCGCCTTCCAAGCCATGGCCGATCGCTTCATGCAGCAGAATACCTGGCCAGCCGGGGCCGAGCACCACTTCCATCTCTCCGGCCGGCGCGGGTACGCTGCCAAGGTTCACCAAAGCCTGGCGCAACGCCTCATCTACGCCGCGCTTCCAGGCTTCTCCACCCAGCACGCGCTCATAGGCAAAGCGCCCGCCGGTGCCGAAGCTGCCGGTCTCCCGCCGATCACCCTCGGCGACCACGACCGAGACATTGAACCGCACGAGCGGGCGCAAATCAGCGAAGCGCTGCCCATCCGGGCGCAGGATCTGCACCGCCTGCCATTCCCCGGTGATGGAGGCCATTACCTGCACCACGCGCGGATCTCGCGCGCGGGCATAGGCGTCAATTTCCTGCAACAGCGCGGTCTTGGCAGCGAAATCCATTTGCGTGAGCGGATTCGCATCGGTGTAGAGCCGCGCATTGGTGGCGCGCGGTGCGATATCCAAAGCCCCGCTATGGCCCTGGCGCACCGCCTTCACCGCAGCAGCGGCGCGCGAAAGCGCAGCATCCGACAATTCCCCCGCATGGGCATAGCCCGCGGCTTCTCCCGCCACAGCGCGTAAGCCGAAGCCCCGCGTTGCATCGTAGCTCGCTGAACGGATGCGGCCATCATCGAGCGAAATCGCCTCACTCTCCCGGTATTCAAGGAACAGCTCGCCATCCTCACAGCCCATGGTCGCGTCGCGCAATTGGCGTTCGGCGCCGGTGCGGTCCAGCAGCGTGAAGAACAATTCGTCAGTAATGCCGAGCGCGTTCATGGTTTCTACCTCGAAGATCAGGCGTTCAGAGAAGCGGTTGCGCGTGGCCGGCGCAAGCCATGAATCGCGGCAAGTGCGGTCGCCAGCACCAGCACCGCGATGCTTTGATGGAGCGTGCCAAGCCAAACCGGCACCACTGCGAGCAACGTCGCGATACCAAGCGCATATTGCAGCGCGACCGCGCCGGCCAGCGCCAGCACCGCAGCGCGCGCAAAGCCCGGCGAAAGTCTGCGCCAAGCCAATGCGCCCGCAATCACCGCCACCACCAACACCGCTGTCGCCAAAAGTCGATGGTTGAATTGCACGGCGGCGATATTGGCGGTGAAGTTCGCCAGGGCAGGTGTCAGGTCCCAATAGCCTTCCGGCACCAGCCGGCCATCCATCAGCGGGAAGGTGTTGTAGCTGAAGCCCGCGCGGATTCCGGCCACAAAGCCGCCCGCCAGCATGGCAAGCACCGCGAGTCCCGCCGTGGCATGCACCAAGCCACGCAGCGCGCCGGCATTGGCTGGGCCATTCCGCTCGGGCCGCAACAGGCTCAGCGCGGTCCAGAACAAAAGCCCGAACAGCACAAAGGCGAGGCCGAGGTGGATCACCAGTCGATAGGGTGAAACCGCCGTCCTATCCGCCTCAAAGCCCGATGCCACCATGAACCAGCCGACCGCGCCTTGCAGCCCACCCAGCGCCAGCAGCAGCAAAAGCCGGGGCTTGAGCGCCGCCGGCACCCGTCCACGCAGCCAGAACCAGGCAAGCCCCGCCACATAAGCCAGCCCGATCAGCCGGCCCCAAAGCCGATGCCCCCATTCCAGCCAGAAAATCTCCTTAAAGCCTTCCAGCCCAAAACCCTGATTGACCAGCTGATATTGCGGAATGCTGCGATACAAGTCGTAAAGCCGCTGCCATTCGGCCTGCGATAGCGGCGGCAACGTGCCCGCAATGGGTGCCCATTCCATGATGGAAAGGCCAGAACCCGTCAGCCGCGTCGCGCCCCCAAGCCCCACCATGAACCAGACCATCCCGGCCACGCCCAGCAGCCAAAAGGCAATGGCTCGGGTCGCGCTGCGGTTCTGGGCGGCGGCGATATCTGCGGGCAGGGAGCGTGTGTCGAAGGGCATGGCGGGCATATAGGGGCAGTTGCGGGGCGATGCACCCCTGCTTGCCGTGACTTGGCGGCCCTGCTACCGCGAAATTCTGATGTCCTCTGACAATGCTATGCCCCCGGCCGCGCCGCTGATTTCCGTGGTGGTGCCGGTGCGCAATGAAGCCTCGAATATCGCGCCCCTGATCGCCGAAATCCGCGCTGCTTTGGCCGGTGTGGCGCATGAGATTGTTTATGTGGATGATGGGTCCACCGATGCCACGCCGCAGGAATTGGCCGCCGCACGGGCAGAAGGCGCCCCCTTGCGGGTACTGCGCCACCGCGCTTCCTGTGGGCAATCGGCGGCGGTGATCACCGGGGTGAAGGCAGCGCGGGGGGAATGGATCGCGACGCTGGATGGCGATGGCCAGAACGACCCCGCCGATATCCCGCGCCTTCTGGCCCGCGCCTTGGCCGAGGCTGCACAAGGCGTGCCGGTGATGATCGCCGGCCATCGCGTCAATCGGCGCGATTCGGCGGTAAAGCGCTTCAGCAGCCGCTTCGCCAATCGCTTTCGCGCCTGGATGCTGCGGGATGCGACCCCCGATACCGGCTGCGGGCTGAAGGTGTTTTCACGCGCGCTGTTCCTCAGCCTGCCGCATTTTGATCACATGCACCGCTTCCTGCCGGCGCTGACCTTGCGCGCCGGCGGCGTGGTGATCAGCGAACCCGTCAATCACCGCCCGCGCGTGCGGGGCAAATCCAATTACGGCACGCTGGATCGGCTTGCGGTCAGTATCCTTGATCTGATCGGCGTTGCCTGGCTGCAAAGGCGCGGCAAGCGCCCGGTGATTGAGCCCGAGGCATGACCGCGCCCGCGCCTTCCGCCCGGCGGCGGGCGGCGCTGATCCGGTTGCTGGTACTGGCGCTCGGCCTCATGGCCGGGGGGGTGCTGCTGAGAATGCTCGGCGCTGCGCCGGGCACGGAATGGGTTGATCATTATGTGCTGGGCCAGGGCTTGCTGGGTGATGTGGTTTTCGTGCTGGCGGGGGCCGCGCTGACAGCAGCCGGCGTACCACGTCAGGGGATCGCCTTTCTGGCCGGCTATGCCTTTGGCGCAATGGAGGGCACGGCGCTGGCCTTGGCGGCACAAATCCTGGGCTGTGGGGTAGCCTATGCCTGGGCGAGGGCCATTGGCCGCCCCTGGGCAGAAGCACGGCTCGCCGGGCGTTTCGGCCACCGGTTGCGCCCAATGCGGGATGTGCTGATTGGCAGCCCCTTTGGCGCCACTTTGGCGCTGCGGTTGCTGCCGATTGGCAATAACCTCGCGGTCAATCTGCTGGCCGGCATGGCGGCGGTGCCGCCTTTGGCCTTTCTGGCGGCCTCGGCGATTGGGTATGTGCCGCAGACGGTGATTTTCGCGCTGCTTGGCAAGGGCATCCGGGTGGATGGCGCCTGGCAGATGGGGCTGGCGGCGGCGCTTTTCGTTGTCTCAGTACTGATCGGGCTTTGGCTGCTGCGCCGGCACCGCGCCGGGCGGGTGCTAGAAGATCAGGCTTAATCAGTCTGCCCCGGCCATTTCAAGCGCAGCGTCGCGTAATTCTTCCAAAGCGCGGCCCGGCAATTCACCCAGCGCCAGGCGATGAGCGAATAGCGCGGCGAAGATCCGCGTGATGACCGGCCCGGCCACCAGCCCCTGTATGGCGGTGCGGCTTGGTTCGTCCAAGGCGCCGCTCCGCGCAAGGCCAAGTGCATCCTGTAGTGCCAGGATCGCGCCATGCGGCCCGGCTTCCAGCGCGAAGGCCAGCAGCGCCAGGTCAAGCCCCGGCGGCAGGCGGTCCGCGCCAAGCTCATCCCAAATCAAGCGGCGATAGATGCGCCGTGTCAGTGCCTCATCCAGGCGCATCAGCCGGCCAATGCTGGCGGGTTCGCCCAGAAAAGCGCTCAACATGCCAAGGCTGATGCCGTTCATGCAGGGGCCGCGCAAAGCCGAGTCGCGGTAGATCATGCCGCCATGGGCTTCCAGCAGGGCATCGGCACAAACCTCAAACCGCGCCACCGGGGGGTGGTGCGCGATGCGGGATTGACCAAGGAAAAAACCGTCCATGCCTGCTCCGGGCCGAAATGCTTGACGCCCTATACTCAATGAGAAGTATTAACCAAAGGCTTAGACATCGGATGATTTCTGCCGAATGATTCCATATTGCGCGCCCTGGCCCGATCTGCCATTCACCTTCCATCCCGTTTGATTCCGCGCGGGAGAGAGCAGGCTTGCCTGCCGCCGAAGGCGCAACCGGTCCCCGGAAACGCTCAGGCAACAAGGGCCGCGCGGGGAAGGGGCCTCTGGAAAGCCCGTGGCGCAAGCCATGGCACCGACGGAGTAAGGTGAGGCAAGGCACCCACCGAATCTCTCAGGTCATCAGACAGAGGGGGACCACGTTTTGAACCCATTTCGCCACGCAAAGTGGCGGGAGGCAGCGTGGTCGAGTCCTCATCCGAATCCCTGGCGGAAACCCCGCTCGCTGCGCTGCACCGCGAATTGGGCGGGCGCATGGTGGGCTTCGCCGGTTATGCGCTGCCGGTGCAATACCCAGCCGGCATCATGGCGGAGCATTTGCACTGCCGGGCCGCCGCATCGCTTTTCGATGTCTCCCATATGGGCCAGGCGGAATTGCGTGGCGAAGGTGCTGCGGCAGCGCTGGAAGCGCTGACCCCTGCCGATGTGGCTGGGCTGAAGCCCGGGCGGCAGCGCTATGGCCTGCTGACATCGCCAAGCGGCGGCATTCTGGATGATTTCATGTTCGCCAATCTGGGCGACCGGATTTTCCTGGTGGTGAATGCCAGCCGGAAGGAACATGATTTCGGCCATATCGCGGCGCATCTGCCGCAGGGTGTGACGCTGCATCGGCATGAAGATCGCGCGCTTTTGGCGCTGCAAGGGCCAGGTGCGGTGCCGGCCTTGGCAGCATTGGCGCCGGGCCTTGCCGCGTTTTCCTTCATGGGGATTGGCAGCTTTGATATTGGCGGCGTGAGCGTGATTATTTCCCGCAGCGGCTATACTGGTGAGGATGGCGTTGAAATATCGGTCCCCGCCGATCAGGCGGAGGCATTTGCGCGCCGCTTGCTGGCGTTGCCTGGCGTGATGCCGGCGGGGTTGGGCGCGCGGGATTCGCTGAGACTCGAGGCCGGGCTTTGCCTTTACGGCAGCGATATTGATGAGACGACCAGCGCCGTTGAAGCGGGCCTGGTGTGGAGCATCGGCAAGCGCCGCCGCATGGAATGGAATTTCCCAGGTGCGGATCGCGTGCGTGATGAATTGGCCAATGGGCCGAAGCGGCTGCGCGTTGGTCTTCGCCCCGAAGGCCGCCAGCCGGCGCGTGGCCATACGCCGATTGCGGGCGCGGATGGCGCGGTGATTGGTGAAGTGACCTCGGGCGGGTTTGGCCCTTCCGTGGGTGCGCCGGTTGCCATGGGCTATGTCGCGCGCCCCTTCGCCGAAGACGGCACAGCCCTTGATTTGATGGTGCGTGGCAAGGCGGTTCCTGCCCGTGTCGCGCCCATGCCCTTTACCCCCCATCGTTACGCTCGCTGAAAGGCCCTGTCCCATGTCTGAAATGCGTTTTTCCAAAGATCATGAATGGATCCGCACCGATGGCGATGGCGCGACCATTGGCATTACTGATCACGCGCAGAATGCGCTGGGTGATGTGGTGTTTGTGGATTTGCCCGAACTGGGCCGCGTGGTTACGGCTGGTGAGGCTTGCGCCGTGGTGGAAAGCGTGAAGGCCGCTTCTGATGTTTATGCACCGATTGCGGGCAAGATCATTGAAGTGAATGCGGCGCTGTCCGATGACCCGGGCCTGGTCAACCGCGAACCGACCGAAGGCGGTTGGTTCTTTCGTATTGAGCCCGCCGATGCTGGCGAAATCGCCGCGCTGATGGATGAAGGCGCCTATCATTCCTTCGTGGATAGCCTGGCATGAGCGCCGCTGAACTGATTGCGCTGGAAGCGCATTACGCGTTCGATCGTCGCCATATCGGGCCATCGGAAGCCGAGATTGCGGAAATGCTGAAGGTGGTCGGCGCGCGCAGCCTTGAAGAACTTGCCGCACGCACCGTCCCGGCTGCGATCCTGGAAGCGGATCTTTCCGCCCTGCCGCCGGCAGTGAGCGAGGCTGAGGCGATTGCCGAATTGCGTGCCTTGGCGGAACAAAACCGCGCCGATGTCAAATCCCTGATCGGGCTTGGCTATCATGGCACGCTCACGCCGCCGGTAATCTTACGGAACATTCTGGAAAATCCAGGCTGGTATACGGCCTATACGCCTTATCAGGCAGAAATCGCGCAGGGCCGGCTGGAAGCCTTGGTGAACTTCCAGACCATGGTGACGGACCTCACGGGGCTGCCGGTGGCCAATGCATCGCTATTGGATGAGGCGACGGCGGTGGCAGAAGCCATGGCGCTGGCCCATGCCGCGACGCGGACCAAGAGCAATGTGATTGTGCTGGCCGCTGATCTGCACCCGCAAACCCGCGCCGTTTTGGAAACCCGCGCGGCACCGCTTGGCTATCGCGTTGTGGTGGCGGCAGTGGCGGGCATTGCTGCTGCCTGCGCTGCTGAAAAACCCTTCGCGCTGGTGCTGCAATATCCTGGCACCACGGGCGAAGTGCGCGACCTGACCCGGGAGATCGCCGCTGTGCACGCGGTGGGCGGCCTTGCGATTGTTGCGGCTGATCCGCTTTCGCTGACTTTGTTGAAGCCGCCTGGTGAGATGGGCGCAGATGTGGTGGTGGGCAGCGCGCAGCGTTTTGGCGTGCCCATGGGCTATGGCGGGCCGCATGCGGCCTTCATGGCGGTGACGGATGCGCATAAGCGCCTGATGCCGGGCCGGCTCGTCGGCGTTTCCGTGGATGCCGCCGGTGCGCCGGCGATGCGCCTCGCGCTGCAAACCCGCGAACAACATATCCGCCGCGAAAAGGCCACTTCCAATATCTGCACCGCGCAAGTGCTGCTGGCCGTCATGGCCGGCATGTATGCGGTGTGGCATGGGCCGGAAGGTCTGACGCGCATCGCGAAGCGCGTGCGGCTGCTGACGCGGCTGGCCGGTGATGCGGCGGCGCAGCTTGGCTTTGCGCTGCGCCATGAGGGTTTCTTCGACACGATTACGCTGGAAGCGGGCGCTCGCGCCGATGCCGTGATGGCGGCGGCGCTGAAGCACGGCTTCAATCTGCGGCGTTTGGATGATGGCGGTGTTTCCATTGCCATGGATGAAACCGTATCCCGCGACGATCTGACGCGGTTGGTGGCGGTGCTGGCCGAAGCGGCGGGCAAGCCCTCGCCTGCGATGGAAGCGCTTGCACTGGCCGGGGATTTGCCGGAGGCGTTGCGTCGTACTTCATCCTTCCTGACGGCTTCCGTCTTCAATAGCCATCATTCCGAACACGGGATGCTGCGCTATATGAAAGCGCTGGAAGACAAGGATGTCGCACTCAATCGCAGCATGATCCCGCTTGGGTCCTGCACCATGAAGTTGAACGCAACCGCCGAGATGATCCCCGTGACCTTCCCGGGCTTCGGCAATATCCATCCCTTCGCGCCGGTGGATCAGGCGGCGGGCTACATCACCATGATCCGCCGGCTGGAAGCCTGGTTGGCGCGCATCACCGGTTTCGCTGCTGTTTCCTTGCAACCCAATGCCGGCAGCCAAGGCGAGTATGCGGGGCTTCTTGCCATTCGCGCCTGGCATCTTTCGCGCGGCGATGCGGACCGCACCATTTGCCTGATCCCATCTTCCGCGCATGGCACCAACCCGGCCTCTGCCGTCATGGCGGGCATGCAGGTGGTGGTGGTTGGCTGCGACCGCGATGGCAATGTGGATATTGATGACCTGAAGGCGAAGCTTGATCAGCACGGTGCCAAGCTTGCCGCGCTGATGGTGACCTATCCCAGCACCCACGGCGTTTTTGAAGCCGAGATCAAGGAAATCTGCGCGCTTATTCATGCCAAGGGTGGGCAGGTCTATATGGATGGCGCGAATATGAATGCGCAGGTGGGGCTCACCAGCCCCGGCGCTATCGGCGCCGATGTCTGCCATTTGAACCTGCACAAGACCTTCTGCATTCCCCATGGTGGCGGCGGGCCTGGTGTGGGGCCAATCGGCGTTGCCGCGCATCTCGCGCCGCATTTGCCCAATCACCCAATGCTGGCGGAAGCCGGCCCCGCGACGGGCTTTGGTCCTGTGAGTGCTGCGCCCTTTGGCTCAGCTTCCATCCTGCCGATTTCCTACGCCTATATTCGCATGATGGGGCCTGAGGCTTTGCGTCGCGCGACTGAGGTCGCGATTCTTTCCGCCAATTACATGGCCAAGCGTTTGGATGGGCATTTCCCGGTGCTCTACAAAGGTGCGAATGGCATGGTCGCGCACGAATGCATCCTGGATTGCCGCGGCTTCCAGCAGGGCGGCGGCGTGCTGGTGGAAGATATCGCCAAGCGCTTGCAGGATTACGGTTTTCATGCGCCCACCATGTCCTGGCCGGTGGCCGGCACGCTGATGGTGGAACCGACGGAAAGCGAACCAAAGGCCGAGATTGATCGCTTCATTGATGCCATGATCGCAATCCGCGCCGAAATCCGCGCCGTTGAACAGGGGCGGATGGACAAAGCGGATAACCCGCTGAAGAACGCGCCGCATACGGCCGCCGAAGTGATGGCGGAGGTTTGGGCGCATCCCTATAGCCGCGAACAGGCTGCCTTTCCGCTGCCCTTCGTCAAGGCGCGCAAATATTGGCCACCGGTGAAGCGGGTGGATAATGTTTATGGCGACCGCAATCTGGTTTGCACCTGCGCGCCGCTGGAAAGCTACGCTCAGCAAATCGCGGCGGAATAGCCATGCGCCGGCCAGGTGCCTGGCGCGTGGCCGGCAGCCGCCTGATCCATGCCGATCGCTGGATCAGGCTGCGCGCTGATAGTTGCATCACGCCGGAAGGCGCGGTGCTTGATCCCTATTACGTGCTGGAATATCGCGATTGGGTGCATGTGGTGGCAGTGACCGATGATGATTGCCTGGTGGTGAACCACCAATATCGCCATGGCGCGGGCTGCGTGCATTTGGAATTGCCGGGCGGTGTGATGGATGCGGCGGATGCTGGGCCGCTTGAAGCTGCCGCGCGCGAATTGCGCGAAGAAACCGGTTTTGCCGCGCGGGAATTTCGGCATATCACCAGCCTCAGCCCCAATTCGGCCACGCATACCAACCGCATCCATATCGTGTTGGCGCTGTGTGCTTATGCGGATGGCGCGCAAAGCCTGGATGCCGGCGAGGAAATCGCGGTGGAACTACTGCCTCTGTCCGAAATTCCTGCGCTGGTCGGCAGCGGCGCCTTTCTGCAAGCCGCCCATGTCGCTTCCCTGATGGTCGCGCTGCAAGCGATCGGCAGGGTGCAGTTTCACGTCGGACCAAAGGCAACCCCATGACCGCCTCGCTTCGCATTGTGCCGCTGGCACCGCATCACCGGCCGCGCTGGGAAATTCTTTATGCGGGCTATGCCGAATTCTACCGCGTGACTCAAACACCTGAAATGCGCGCGCGCGTCTGGTCCTGGACGCAAGACCCAGCGCATGAGGTGAAGGGGCTGATCGCGGAGGACGCAGAAGGTGTACCGATTGGCATGGCGCATTACCGCCCCTACGCACGGCCCTTATCGGCCAGCACGGGCTGTTTTCTGGATGATCTGTTTGTTGATCCCGCGTTGCGTGGCCAGCGCGTGGCTGATGCGCTGATTGATCATCTGGCGGCCATGGCGCGCGAACGCGGTTGGTCTGTGGTGCGCTGGATTACCGCGGATGATAATTACCGTGGCCGCGGCGTTTATGATCGCGTCGCCAAGCGCACCATGTGGATCACGTATGACCTCACGCCCTGAAGGCGATTTCGATGATGTGATTGCCTTCGCCTGGGACGGGCCTGCCGGTTCAGTCGCCGATGCTGCGCGCCTGCTGATGCTGGATAGCCTTGGCTGCATGATCGCGGGGCTTGGCCATGCCACGCCGCGCCGTTTTGCTGATGCGCTGGCCATCACCATGCCCGGCGCGGTGCATTTGCCGGGATGCGCCGCTGGGCTTTCAGAAGCCGGCGCCTCGGCCGTGCTGGCCGCCGCCATGTGCTGGGATGAAGCGAATGAGGGGCTGGCGCGCGCCCATGGACGCCCTGCGCTGGCCGTCGCACCGCTTTGCATCGCGGCTTTGGCGGCGGGGCGGGTTGCGCCAGGCGCTGTGCATGCCGCCTTCGCCCTCGGCTATGAAATCGCTGGCCGTGCCGGAGAGATTTGGCGCATCCGACCCGGCATGCATGTGGATGGGTCTTGGCATTCACTCGGCGCCGCTGCGGCGGCGGTGCGCTTGGCGGGAGGGGATGCGGGGGAAGTGGCGCGCGCCATACGCCTGGCTGCCTGCCAGATCCCCTTCGCGCTTTACGCGCCGATTGCCGCTGGCATGGATGGGCGGAACAGCTACCCGGCCCATGCGGTGCTGCTTGGCGCCATGGCAGCGGCAGCGGCACGTGCCGGCATGGATGCGCCCAAGGATGGCTTGGCGGAGGCGCGGCGCATCGCGCTTCTCCATGAAGCATCTGCCACGCGTGCGCCGGCAGGCGAATGGTTGATCGAGCAAGCCTATATCAAGCCCTTCGCGGGCGTGCGCCATGCGCATTACGCCGCTGCCGCCGCGTTGGAATTGCGCGCGGCGGTGGTCAGCCGGCTTGGTGATGTGACGGCGCTCCGCCTTGAAACCTATGCCGAGGCTTTGCGCTATGCCACCAATCGCGCACCAGCGCGCGCCATCCAAGCGCAATTCAGCCTTTCCTGGGCAGTGGCGGCGGCGCTGATGCAGGGTGATCTTGGACCCTCTGCCTATACCGATGCGGCGCTGGCTGATCCCGCGCTGCGGCGGCTTGAGGGCTTGGTGGAACTCTCGGAAGACACGGCGCTGACAGCCGCCGAAAAGCGCGGTGCGCGGCTGATCCTGACGCTGGCGGGTGGTGAAAGCCATCAGGCGTCCGTCGGTGCCATTGCGGGTGATCCGGGCCTTGCGCTTGATGGAGCGGCGGTGCTGGCGAAATGCCAGCGCTTTGCCGCGCCCGTGATTGGCGATGCCGCCATGGCGCGGCTTGCGGCGGTGATCCTTGGTGCGGATCGCGCCGCACCAAATGATTTTTTCCACGGTACATAATGCAAGCCACACCAAACCAGCACCCTCCGCAGAATCGCGCTTTGGCGGTACTGCTATTACTCGCGGGGTTTTTTATCCTGACCATGGTGGATGCGACCTCCAAGGTGCTGACGGAACGCTACCACGCGCTTGAAATTGGGTTTGGCCGCGCGGTGTTTCAGATTTTGCCGCTGCTGATCTTCATGGCCTGGCGCGGCGCGGCCGTGGCACGCAGCGCCCATCCGCGCCTGCAAATCCTACGCGGCGCCTGCATTTATTTTTGCACGGTGATGTTTGTGCAGGGCTTGAGCTTACTCGACCTCGCGGATTGTACCGCACTCGCTTACGTATCGCCCTTTATTGTGGTGCTGTTTTCCATTTGGCTGCTCAAGGAAAAAGTGGATTGGCAGCGCTGGGTAGCGGTGGCGATTGGCTTTTTGGGCGTGCTGGTGGTGCTGCGCCCGGGGATGGGGGTGTTTGGCCCGGCGGCGCTTTGGCCGTTGTCAGAAGCTGTGCTGTGGGCCTTTGCGCTGGTGATTACGCGCATGATGCCGCGTGATGGCGCTGTCACCACACTGATCTGGACAAGCGCGGTGCAATTGGCGCTGGCGGCGGCGTTTGTGCCGCTGGTCTGGACCGTGCCGGATATGGCTGATCTGCCCGCCTTTGCGGCGGCGGGCTTGCTTAATCTATGTGGCCAGATGTTGCTGGTTGCCGCGTTTCAGCGCGCGCCGGCTTCCATGCTGGCGCCTTTCAGCACCATTCAAATCATTTTCGCGGCCATTATTGGCTGGCTGGTATTTCAGACCTTCCCGGATTTCTGGACCCTGGTCGGCACCGCGGCGATTCTGGCCGGTGGCTTGCTGGTCTGGTGGCGGGAAACGCAAATCAGCAGATAGGCCAAGCGCGCTTCAGATGCGCTTGGCCGCCACCACCGCAGCCTTGGAACCCGCGCCCACCACCCATGCCCAGGCGCCAAGCAGCGGGCCATAGGCGTGGCCCTCGCCCGCTTCGCGCGCTTCATCGCGGTGATGGATTTCTTCTTCCTGGCAATGGCGCAGCAGCGCTTGTAGGGGTGGGAAAAGCGCCTCTGCTTCCAGCCTATCCAATTGCTGCTGGTAGTGGTGGTCCACGAAGCTTTCCACCGCATCAATCGTGGCATAGACGGCGCGTGGGCCAAATAGCGCGGGGATGGCGCCGGTCATCCATCCGGCGATGCGCCAAATAGGCAAAAGCTTGCTGTGTTGCTCCGGCGGCAGCAGCGCGTTCAACAGATCAAGATGGCCTTGTTCCGTCGCGCCATGTCTTTCCGCGAAGTCGCGAATGGCGGGGTCTTTGCAGAAGGCAAGGATGCCACGATAGATCATGACTGCGCCGGTTTCGCCGGCATGGTCGGAACGCAATTCTCCGATCAGCCAGGCAGGCATTTCGGAGATCGCGATATCGGGCAGGGCAGGGGCAATGGCGTTCATTACCCTGAAATGGCGCGCGCGATGCGCGCGACAACCCCTTATTCAGCCGCTACCATTGCAGTTCTCGCCAGCCTGCTAGCAGCCGGGAGGGCAAACATCCTAACCGAGCCACTCATCCCGAGCGCGCCTCCCGAGGGCCGTCAGTGCGGGCACAAGGTCCGGGTGCTCGCCGTGATTCTCCGACGCACGCAGCAGCTCGGCCGTTACAAAGAGCTCGGCGAGCGTCAGGCTTCGGCCCACAACCGATCCACCAAAAACCCTCCTGATACGGCTTTCCAAAACTTGATCGAGACTCGAAAGGGCTATGAGAAAGGCTAAGTCTTGATGCTGAAGCCCGATGCCCCATCCTTCCCAGTCGATAATCTCTAGGCGCGGACCTGCAATATTCTTCCAGTGCAAATCCCCATGGATAGTTTCCCAGACACAAACCGAATAATCGAGATTTATCGCCCATCTTTCAGATACTCGGCGCCGAACCAGATCGAAGCGCGTATTGACCCGATCTGTGCTTACGCCTTGCAACCATCGAAGCGCCTCGCGCAATTCAATCAAAAACTCATCTGGGACAGCCTCTTTGGGCGTTATCTTGTGCTGGCTCTCACCAATGATGGCGCCGGATACCTTGTCTGTGATGATCAGCTGGGTCCTGACGTCTTCACCAAATTCGTGCAAATGATGGGCCTTCGGCTTCCACGGAACCGGCCAATGAGACGCGGTTTTTTCACCTTCCCACTCTCGGCCAATCGCCTTTTCTCTGGGTACCGAAAACATCTTTGCCCAGAATATACCGCCGCTCCTGGTCCGCACCTCCGAGCCAATGGATTTATCATTCCAGCCAAATGATGGGTTCCCGACAGGCTCGTAATTGAGCCGACGAAGCTCGTGACAAAGCCGCTGATGAAGATCCTGGCTCAAACTTCCCCGACCATGCCGCGCTTTTCCCGTGCATGGCGCCACAGCGCCAAGCCGCGATACACCCCATGCACCATCTTGCTGTAGGGCAGCGCCACAAACAGCGCCAAAACCAAGCCAAGATGCAAGGCGAGCATCACGCCCATCGCCCCAGTATGGCGCACCACCAGCAGCAAAAGCCCTGTCGCACTCACCAAAAACAGCAGCGACAGCATGGCGTATTCACCGCCCACCAGGCGTTTCGCGACCGGCACCGGGTCTGTGATGATCTTCAGCCGTATCAGCCCCGCAGTACCAAGGCAGAGCAACACGCCACCCCAAGTGCCAAGCTGCACCGGCAGGGAAAAGAAAGGATGCGGTGACCGCAGGCCAAGAAAGTGATGGTAAAAAGCGCCCGAAGTGGTGGCCGCGAAGCACATCATGAAGCCAAAGAACATGGCCTGGTGCATCCAGCGCTTTTGGCTGGAAAATCCATCATCCACGTCATTGCAGCCATGCCCGCCGCCGCCCAGGTTGCGCAGCGTGATGATATCCACCGCCGTATCCAGAATGGGTCCCGGTGCCGGCGCGCCGCCGCCCACTTCGCGCCAATAGCGTATGCCGCCGATCAGCATGGCGATGATCGCATAACCGAAAGTGCCGCCCGCGAGCGTCACCATCAGCCACATGGGGATGACGCGAAAGAAAGCGCCTTCGCCGCGCTGCGCCGTGTACAAAATGGAAGGGTCAACCAGCGCCATGGTCAGCAGCAGCACCAGCGTCACGCCAAGTGCCGCCGCCAAAGTCACCACCGTGCCATTCCGTTCAAACAGCGTGCCCATGGTGCGCGGCCAGGCGTAATGCGCATAGGATTGCGCGCGAATTTCCGCGAAGGTCACGGGAAGATTGATGCCGAATTCATGCGGCGGCGCATATTGGCAGGCGTGATAGCAGCCCTTGCAGCCGTGACAGAGATTCGCCAGATGCGTCAGATCGCCGGTCGAAAATTCGCGCCGCATGGTCATGGCGGGAAATACCGCGCAATAGCTTTCGCAATAACGGCATGAATTGCACACCGCCATGTGTCGGCGGGCTTCGGCGGTGGTCTCGTTCTCCTGTAACATCAGCGCGCCTTGCCTTCCCTAATTGCGCACATTGCGTGCTGCCTCCTCACCCGCCAGCCGGCCGAATACGGTGCCGATCGTCATGCCAAAGCCCGCCAGATAGCCCTGGCCCAGAATATTGCCGGCCATGACTTCGCCCGAGGCGAACATATTCGCCGAAGGCTTACCATCCGCCATGATAACCCGCGCGCGATCATTCACCTTCAAACCCAAAAACGTGAAGGTGATACCGGGCTTGAGCGGGTGGCAGTAAAAGGGCGGCGTATCAATCAACCGCGCCCAATGGCTTTTGGGTGGGGTCAGCCCTTCGGTGCGGCAATCATCGGGCTTCATGGGTTGGAAGGTGCCGGGGCGCACTGCGGCGTTGTAGTCAGCAATCACCTTTTCCAACTTGCCGGCATCAATCCCCGCCATGCCCGCAATTTCCGCGATGCTATTGGCCTTATAGGGCGGGAAGACGCTCGGCAGGTAATTATGCAAAGCCTTGCTATCCGTCACCGCAAAGGCGACCTGCCCTGGCTGCTGCGCGATCAGGCGCCCCCAAATGGCGTAGCGCTTGGGCCAGACATCCTCACCCTCATCATAAAACCGCTCGACATCGCGGTTCACCACCACGGCAAAGGGCACGCAATCAAGGCGCATGGCCAGCCCGCCATCTTCCATAGGCGCGCGTGCGTCATTTGCGACGGCATGGAATTGCGTGGGGTCGCCCACTTCATGCACACCTTGATCGAGCAGGTCGCGCAAAACGCGCCCCTGCGCGTAAGGCGTGCCGCGAATCTGGAAGTTATCCGCCGCATCGCCCCAATATTTGCGCAGCCAATCGCGATTAGCCTGAAACCCGCCTGAAGATGCGATCAGCGCCTTGAAGCGCACCCGTTCGGGAAAGCCATGATGGGAGATGATAGCCTCCGTCGCGAAACCATCCTGCACTTCAATATGCTGCACTTCGGTATCATACAGAATGCCAATGCCAAGCTGTTCCGCCGTGCGATACAGCGCATTGACCAGCGCCTTGCCGCCGCCCAGGAAGAAGGCATTAGTGCGTGAAAGCGAAAGCGTGCCCGACAAGGATGGCTGGAACACCACACCGCAGGATTTCAGGAAATCCGGCGCGTGTTGCGATGCACGGATGCACATGCGCGCCAAATCTTCATTGGTCTTGCCGCCGGTCACGCGCAGCAGATCGTCCCAATATTCCTCTTCCAAATAGGTTTCGGTCAGCACATCGGTGGGCGCCGGATGCAGCGCGCGCAGATTGCGCGTATGCCGGCTATTGCCGCCGCGCATGCTGCGTGGCGCATGTTCCACCAGCAGAACGCTTGCCCCGGCCCGGCGTGCCGTAATGGCGGCGCAAAGCGCGGCATTGCCACCGCCCGCCACCATCACATCCCAGACCCGTGTTAGGTCCACCATAACGCTATCAATCCTCAACCTTCTTAAAAACTATGTGTAAAAGGGAAATACGGCTTGTCCAGATGGGGCGCTATGTCGGACCCTGATCCAACCCCGCGCGCAAGGAACCATCAGGGTCCGTGATCAACCCTTCGCGCAAAAAAAGGTCAATCAACGTGAGGTTGACGTTGAACTTGATGTCATCCGAATCGGCCACGGCTTCCAGCAGGCGCTGGGCTGGCCAAAGCTCAAAACGCTCCACCTCATCATCATTGGGCTTGGGCGTTACATCCTCGGGCAATTCCAGGTCATAGCAATGCAGCACATCGCGCCTGAGCCCCTCATTATTCAGCAGGATATAGGAAACGCGCCCAACGGGCCGTGCCCGCACCGCCAATTCCGGAGGCAGGGAGGCTTCTTCCCCCGCTTCCTTCACCAGGGTTTCGGCCGGCGTCAGCCCTGCCGGGATGCCGCCCGCGACCAGATTATCCAGCTGCCCCGGCGCCACCGCCTTGTCCCGCGCGCGGATGCCAACCCAGACATGCAGCCCATCGGCGCGGCGCACCAGGCCATTCATATGCACGCCCTGGGACATGACCCCAAAGGCGGGCAGGGCGCCGCGATCCAAGGTTGCCAGCACTGGTCCATCGCTGGTTTGGCGCACGTCAAAGGCTTCACGCCGGATACGCAGAAACCCACCCTCAGCCAGGCTGGGCAGGGCGGCGGCAAGCGCATCGCTCCGCGCTCCGCTGGTCTTCAAGCGTCCGGCGATGGCCACACCATGCTGGTCAAAGTGAAAATCGCGCGGGCGGAAGGTCAGCGCGCGGGCCAGTTCCGGCGTGATGAAGCCCACCTGCGCACCGCCCATGTGAAAGGCGAGAAAACCGGTGGGGGAGGGGATGTTGTTGCAGGCAGCGATATGCCGGGCGAAGCGGTCCATCCGCCCATCTAACACCGGGCGTCACGGCAAGGCGAGCCAGGCTATAGGGCTTGCCCGGAAGGGCTTCTCTGGCCCATGACAGAGTCAACCATGACCCCGCCCGCCCCCCCCAACCGGCCAAGTGCCGGCGTTCCCTTCTCGGCACTCGGCCGCATCGCGCCGCATCTGTGGCCGGTGGGCGAACCCATGCTGCGGCTGCGCGTGGTGGGCGCGCTTTTGCTGCTGGCCGCGGCCAAGGCGGCGAATGTGCTGGTGCCGATTGCTTATGCCCGTGCCGTGGATGCGCTGGCGCCGCAATCGGGCGCTGGCGCGGTGATTGCCGTGCCGATTGCACTGCTGGTCGGTTATGGCTTGCTTCGCGTCATGTCCTCGGCGCTTGGGGAATTGCGCAATGCGGTTTTTTCCAAAGTGCAAGCGCGCGCTGGGCGCCGCGTGGCCTTGGACGTGTTTCGCCATTTGCACGCGCTTTCCATGCGCTTTCATATGGACCGCGCCACGGGCGGGCTTTCGCGCGTGATTGAAAGGGGCGTGCGCGGCATCGCGACATCGCTCAATTTCCTGCTGTTCAATATCATTCCGACCATTGTCGAAATTCTGTTCGTCTCGGTCATTCTCTGGTGGATGTTCGCGGCGTCCTTCGCGTTGACCATGCTTGGCACCATCATCGCCTATGTCGCCTTCACGCTGATTTTCACCAATTGGCGGCTGCGCTTTCGCCGGCAGATGAACCAAACGGATGAGGAAGCGAATACCAAGGCGGTGGATAGCCTGCTGAACTACGAAACCGTCAAGTATTTCGGCAATGAAGCGCATGAGTCGCGGCGCTATGATGAAAGCATGACGCGCTACGAAAGCGCCTATGTCAAAAGCGAAACCACGCTCAATATGCTGAATGCCGGCCAGGCCACCATCATGGCGGTCGGGCTCACCATCACCATGCTGCTGGCGGGTCGCGGTATTGCCGATGGCAGCATGAGCATTGGCGATCTGGTGATGGTGAATACCTATCTGATCCAGCTCTATCAGCCCTTGAACATCCTTGGCTTCGCCTATCGCGAAATCAAGCAGGGGCTCACGGATATGGAGCAGATGTTCGCGCTGCTGGACGTGCCCGCCGAAGTACGCGATTCGCCAGATGCCGTGCCGCTGGCCCTTGGGGCTGGTGAAATCCGGTTTGAGGATGTGCGCTTTGGCTATCGGCCTGATCGCGAAATCCTGAAGGGGGTTTCCTTCACTGTGCCGCCGGGGCGGATGCTCGCCATTGTCGGGCCAACAGGGGCGGGGAAATCCACGATCTCTCGCATGCTGTTTCGCTTTTATGATGTGACGGGTGGGCGCGTTTTGGTGGATGGGCAGGATGTGCGCGGCATGACGCAGCAAAGCCTGCGCGCTGCCATTGGCGTGGTGCCGCAGGATACTGTGCTGTTCAACGACACGATCCGCTACAATATCGCCTATGGCAGGCCAGGTGCCACAGATGCGGAAATCGAAAACGCCGCGCGGCTTGCCCAGGTGCATGATTTCGTCACGCGCTTGCCAGATGGTTATGCGACGCGGGTTGGTGAACGCGGCCTCAAGCTTTCCGGCGGTGAAAAGCAGCGAGTCGCGATTGCGCGCACCATTCTGAAGGACCCCCGCCTGCTGATTTTGGATGAGGCAACCAGCGCGCTTGATACCCGCACCGAACAGGACATCCAGGCGGCTTTGCGTGATGTGGCGCGCAACCGCACGACGCTGGTGATTGCGCATCGCCTTTCGACAGTGGTGGAGGCGGATGAGATTATCGTGCTGCAAGAAGGCGCCATTGCCGAACGCGGCACCCATGGCGGCTTGATCGCCGCCGGCGGGCTTTACGCCGATATGTGGCGCCGCCAATCGGAGGCCATGGCCGCGGCCGAGGCCGCAGCGCGCGCCCAGGCTGCGGCGGATTTGGAAATGCCCCGGCAGCGCCCCAATGCGGCCCCCCCTTCCCCTGGCACCTGAGCCTCCCTATTTGGCTGTTACATTCAGGAGTTACCCATGCAGATGGACCCGGAAGGCATCGCGCCCGAGGATTTAAGCCATGCCGGTTCGGTCGTGGACAAGGCGATCGAGTATATGCTGGAGCAGCAAATCCAGCCGATTTCCATCGCCTCTGCCCTGCTGGGCGGGGCGCTTGGGGTGCTGACCCGGACTTTGGATGACCGTGCCGTGGCGGGCGTGCTGCGCCAGGCCTTGGCTTCGGTGGAAAGCGGCGAATTTCGCGCGGCACCCTCGCCCGAGGCTTGACTAGCCCCGAGCTTCCCGCCAAAAGCGCGTCTTCATGTTGAACCCGCGCGCAGGCGAGCCTTGCGCGCCTTTGTATTTGGATTTCCGCTATGTCTCGCCGCTGCGTCATTACGGGCAAAGGTGTTCTGACGGGTAACAATGTCAGCCACGCCAATAATAAAAGCCGCCGCCGCTTCCTGCCCAACCTGCAGGAAAGCTCCTTCTGGTCGGAAATTCTGGCCGCGCCGATCAAGCTGCGCCTTTCCACCAATGGCATCCGCACGGTGGAACATAATGGTGGGCTTGATGCCTTCCTGCTCGGCACGCCGGACCGCAAGCTGACGGTGGGCGCCATTGTGCTCAAGCGCCGTCTGGAACGCGCCCAGGCCGCCAAGGCCGCCTAAAGCCGAGCCTTATCGAGCCGTTCTAACCCGCGGGGGGCAGCTTCCGCGGGTTTTGTTTTATTGTCTGACGCCCCGCTGCCGCTCAATTTCCCGCCAGCGGGCCACATTCCGGTTATGCCCGTCCAGCGTTTCGGCGAAGGCATGCCCGCCCGAACCATCCGCCACAAAATAGAGGAAATTGCTGGTCGCGGGCCGCGTGGCGGCGCGGAGCGAGTCGCGCCCCGGATTCGCAATCGGCCCCGGCGGCAGGCCGCGATTGCGATAGGTATTGAAGGGGCTGTCTCGGTCCAGATCGGCCCGCGTAATGGCGCGTTCCAGCGCTGCCCCGCCTGTTGCCGCATAAACCACTGTCGGGTCTGATTGCAGCGGCATATTGCGCCTGAGGCGATTGATGAAGACAGAAGCGACCAGCGCGCGTTCCTCCGCCTTTCCGGTTTCGCGTTCGATGATGGAAGCAAGAATTAGCGCTTCCCGCGCGCTGCGGAGCGGTAGATTGGGCGCACGGTCCCGCCAGGCTTCGGCCAGCGCGGTATTCATTGCGGCCTGGGCGCGGCGGATGAGCGCGGCGCGGCTATCGCCCCATTCAAAGGCATAGGTTTCGGGCAGGATACTTCCCTCGGCGATCGGCTCCGCCTCACCCATCAGCCCTTCGGTTTTATCCAGCAACGCTTGGATTTGCAGGGCGGAAAGACCCTCAGGGATCGTCACTCGGCGCTGGATAGGCCTTGCCTCGCGCAAAATCTCCAGCACTTGCTTCAGTGAAGCGGCGGCCGGGAAAGCGAATTCCGCCGCACGCAAGGGGCCGGCAGTTTTCGTGAGCTGGCTTGCAATCAGGAAATGTCGACCATCGGCGATGATGCCGGCTTCCTTAAGCGCGCTGGCGATGGCTTCAGTCCCGCCGCGTGGAATGACCAGCGCCTTATCGGCGGCCAGCGGCCCAGGGGCTTCGTAGATATCGCGCGCCCAATTGGCCACCGCACCAAGGCCGATCAGCACGGCCAGGCATAGGCTGAGCAGGATAAGCGCCACCCGCCCGCGGCGTTTGCGCGGTGCGGGCTTCGTTTCACTCATCTTTGATTAGGGCGCGCCACGGAAAATGATGCTGGCATTTGTGCCGCCAAAACCAAAGGAATTGGACAGCGCGATATCAATCTTGCGCGGTTGGGGTTCCTTCGCCACGCGATCAATCGCGCTTTCACGCGATGGCTTTTCCAGATTGAGCGTGGCGGGAGCCACCTGGTCACGAATAGCGAGGATGGAGAATATCCCCTCCACCGCGCCGGCAGCGCCGAGCAAATGCCCGACCGCGGATTTGGTGGAAGACATGGCAAGCCCGCGCGCAGAATCGCCCCAGAGGCGCTCAACGGCTTCCAATTCCAGATCATCGCCGAGGGGCGTTGAAGTGCCATGCGCATTCACATATTGGATCTGCTCTGGCGTAATGCCGGCGCTGGCGAGCGCTGCCTTCATGGCGCGGAAGGCGCCGTCATGGCCCTCGGCCGGGGCGGTGATGTGATGGGCATCGCCGCTCATGCCATAGCCGATCACCTCGCCGTAAATCTTTGCACCTCGCGCCTTGGCGTGGTCCAATTCTTCCAGCACCAGCACGCCGGCACCTTCGCCCATGACAAAACCATCGCGCGCTTCATCCCAGGGGCGAGACGCCGCGGTTGGATTATCATTAAAGCTGGTGGAAAGGGCGCGCGCGGCGCAGAAGCCGGCCATGCCGATCTCGCCCACGGCAGCTTCGGCGCCGCCGGCGACCATCACATCCACGTCACCAAGGGCAATCAGCCGGGCCGCATCGCCCAAAGCATGCACGCCGGTCGCGCAGGCCGTCACCACGGAATGGTTCGGGCCCTTGAAGCCATAGCGGATGGAAACCTGGCCGGATGCCAGGTTGATCAGCGCTGAGGGGATGAAGAAGGGCGAAATACGCTTGATCTTTCCTTGCAGGATCAGGGAAGCGGCTTCGTGGATTGTCTCAAGGCCGCCAATGCCGGAACCGATCATCACGCCGGTGCGGCAGCGCTGATCCTCATCCTGCGGCACCCAGCCAGAATCAGTGACTGCCTCATCCGCCGCGACCATCGCGAATTGGATGAAGCGATCCATTTTCTTCTGATCCTTGACCGGGATCCATTCATTGATGTCGAGCCCGCCATCCGCCTTCTGGCCCACGGGAATTTGCCCCGCGATGCGCGCCGGCAGCGCGGACACATCAAAGGATTGAATGGCAGCGATGCCGGAATGGCCAGCGAGCATGCGCTTCCACACATGCTCAACGCCAACCCCCAGCGGGCAGGCAATGCCCATGCCCGTCACGACAACGCGACGTGGCGCAAAACCCTTTTGGAACACGCGCGTTTCCCCGTTGGATCAGCGAAGGGGCGCTCAGGCGCCCTTGTGCTTTTCGATATAGTCGATCGCGTCCTTCACGGTCGTGATCTTTTCGGCAGCGTCATCCGGGATTTCCACGCCGAAGGCTTCTTCGAACGCCATCACCAGTTCAACGGTGTCAAGGCTGTCCGCGCCCAGGTCGTCAATGAAGGATGCCTCAGTGGTCACCTTGGCTTCTTCGACGCCAAGGTGCTCGATCACGATCTTCTTGACCTTCTCGGCGGTATCGCTCATCGCGTAACTCTCCATTTGGCGGGGCTTGGCCCGCGCTCCCCAAAACAATCGGCTGACTGCCTGATGGCCTGGGACTCGCGCCCCATCCCGCCCGACCGGCGCGGCTTAACATAGCTGCACGGCTCGGCCTAGGCGGGATTAGGCAATCTGGTCAAGTTTAACGCGAGAAAGCGCGCCCCGCCCTCAACTCGCGGCATAAAGATACATCGGCAGCGGCTGGGTCTCATCCGTGACCGAGGTCACGCCGGGCACCCCCTCCGCCAGCACCCTCAGGCCCCGCTTGGTGGCGTCTGAGCGGGAAAAGCCATGGAAGGTCACGGCGCCATCCTTCACATCCACCATAATGTAATAGGTATCGGCCCAGGGTTCCTTGCGCATGGCGGCCAGCACAGCGGCGCGGATACGCTCATCCGGAATGCCTTCGGCCTTTTCAGGGGGCAGCAGTAGCGCATGCAGCAAATCGGCCCGGCTGATTAGCCCGCGCAACCGCCCTTCGGAGACCACCACCACCCGCCGAATGCCATGCTGTTCCATGAGTTGCGCGACATGGGCTGCGGTTGCTTCGGGTTCTACGGTGACCAGCTTTTCGGTCATGATGTCGCCCGCCTTGGCGCCATGGGTGCGGGCGTAATGTTCAGCGCCTCGGGCCGGGTCGCCAAATAGGCCGCTGAACCAGGAAGCTGGCTTGTCTTCCTCACCGGCTAGGCGACGGATCAAATCCGCTTCCGTCACCATGCCAAGCAGGGCGCCATCAGCCCCAAGCACCGGCACGGCGGAAATGCCGCGTTCGGCCAAAAGCCGCGCCATGGCAATCACCGGGGTTGCCGGCGGCACGGTGACAAGTTCGGTGGTCATCAGATCACGGGCGGTGAGTTTGGACATGGGGCTAACCCTCCTGATTGTGGGTTCCAGATAGCCGAAATGGGCCAGGCGTTTCTTGACGTAGGTCAATGGCGGAATGGTTCTCGCAAGCCTGGGATGAATATGCGAGATTGAGGCCATGAAGCTGGCGGTGTTGTTTTTCTCTATGATGTTGGGCGGCTGCGGCTTGCTGGGCGGGGCAGGGCTGACCAGCCCGGCACCGCAAGGCCAGCTTGTTGCCCCCGAAGCGCTGGGACCCCTGGCCGCACCGCCGGCCGGGCGGGCGCTTTGGGCGGAGCTTGGGCAGGATGCAGGGGTGGCGCGCCCGGTGCGTCAGGAAGGGCCGCGATACTTCTGGCGGATGGATGAGGGCTTTGTTTTTGTGACCGAGGGCGCGCGGGTGGTGGCGACTGCCGGGCTACCCACCATGCTGCTGGCAAACACACCGATTGGCGATGACCCGCTGCGCCGCGCCGCGCGCCTAGGCCCAGCCCCGGTCCGCCTTGCCCATAGTTTTGACTTTGCAGGCGCTGAGGGCCGGCCGGAACAGATGCGCTTTGGCCAGGTTGTGCAATGCCGGATCGAAGCCGAGGAGCCCGCCATTGGTGGTGTGATTGAGCGTGTTGAATTTTGTGAAGGCGCGGCGTTTTTCACCAATCGCTTTTGGTTTCGCGCCGCGGATCGCGTATTGATTCGCGCGGAACAATGGATCGGGCGCGATGTGCCGCCGCTTCGGCTGGAAGTGGCGGTGGAGCGAAATTAACCCGACGTTGCCGCCGGCGTCTCTGGCGCTACGCCCGCTGTTAGCGCCGGATGTTTTTCTTCCAGCACCAGCTTCTGATGCGGGTAGGGAATCTCAATCCCAAGCTCATCAAAGCGCCGCTTGATGCGCCGGTTCATCTCCCGGGCGACCGCCCAGCGTTGGGTTGGTTCTGTCTTCAGTCGCACGCGCATCACAACACCCGAATCGCCAAGCTTGTCCACGCCCATAACATCCAGGTCATCGCGGATTACCGGACGCCAACGCGCATCCCGGCGCATTTCAGCGGCGATATCGCGCAAGGCTTCCGCGACCTTATCCGTATCTTCACCGTAATCAACATTCACATCAATCACGGCAAAGGCGAAATCGCGCGTCTGGTTTGTCACGTTGGTGACGGCACTGAAGGGGATGATGTGCAAGCTGCCATCCACGGCGCGAAGCTTGATGGAACGGATGGAAAGATGCTCCACAACGCCATTCAGGCCGCTCAATTGCACCACATCACCAACTGCGACCGCATCTTCAAGCAGCAGGAAAATGCCGGTGATCACATCCTGCACCAGTCGCTGGCTACCAAAGCCAACCGCAATGCCGACCACGCCGGCACCGGCAATAAGTGGCGCGACATTGACGCCAATTTCCGTCAGCACAGACAGCACAACAAAAATCAGGATAACGGCCAAAAGCACCGTGCGCAGCATGGGCAGAAGGGTGCGCACCCGTGCACTTTGCGCTGCCTTCGCATCGCGTGAAAGCCGTTCCAAATGCCGATGGATGGCGGCATTGATCCCCTCCCAGATCACCAGCGCCAAGGTGATGGTGAGCGTAATGGAAACAATCGAAGAAAACAGCCGATTGCCAAGCTTGCCATGGCCGAACCAACTGAAGGCCTCAACGCCCCAGCTTTCCAGCAGGAACAGCAGCGCAATCGCGCCAATCAACAGGCTGACGCTGCCTTTCAGTACTGGCAGGTAACGATTGGCCCGCGCTTCCAGCCCTGGATAACGCGATGATAATTCCGGCGTAATGCTGAAGGCGCGGGTAATGACCCGGCGCACCGCCAGATCGGCAAGCTTGGAAAGACCCAGGATCAGCAACGTGCTGACCGAAACACGCGTCAGGCGCCAAAAGCCCTGATGGATTTCCAGCGCCCAGACACCCCAATGCGTAATCAACCAGGCAATCGCCACCAGATGCCAGATATCCGCAACCCGATCACGCAACCCCCGGAAGAACAGCCGCGAACGCGTTGGTTCATCACCCTCGGCAAGTTCAGGCGCGCGGAGCAGGTCCGAGACCGCCTGCCGGTTCTGCAGGATGATGATCACCAGGAACAACGTGACCAACAGCAGCGCCATGCGGAGCGTCGAATCATATGCTGACCAGGGCAGGCCGAATTGCAGCCCGGCTTCGGCCGTGGCGTAGCTGGTGATCAGTACAACCACGATGCGCCTGAGCCAGATGGTCGCATAAGCCGCAGTTTCATCCGTGACCGGCAGCAGCCGCAAATGCGTGGAAGCGGGGGAAAGCAGCATCCGCGCTGCCGCCATGATGACGCAGGAAGCGATATAGGCGTTGTTTGCCGTCAGCATCACAAGCTGCGTGCTTGGCAGCGGATGCACCGCGCTGATGAGCCCGTAGGAAACAATGGCAAAGGCGGCGATCGGCACAAGGTCGAGCCCCAACCGCCCAAGCACGAGCGGCACACGCTTCAACCTTGTCCACCCCGCAGCCTCGGCCGGCGCATGGGCATCCAATTGGTCGCGGAAGCGGCGCAGGACTCGGACGGCGACCCATTCGGCAACAAGGCCTAGGCCAAGCACCAGAATGACTTTCCAGGAAGCATCCAACACGCGGTTTTGGATAATCCTGTCGCGCATGATTGATGAGATCCAGCTCAGCAACGCCGGCAGATCGGCAATCGTGCGCACGGCAGCGACAAGCTGATCCGAAAGCCCCGCCAGCCGCTGCGAAGCGCCCTGGAGCAATTGCGCGCCAAGTGTATTGGGCGCCAGCAGCGCGGGTTCCGTACTCGCTGGGGCGGCGGCTTGTGCCCCTTCACCTTCCGGTGCGGCGGCGCGCAAGGCACGGATCAATTCCGCCCGGCGCGCATCATCCTGCAAAATCTTGAGCAGCGCTTCCACTTCCGGCGATGCCGTGCTGCTTGCCGGCGTTGTTGTGGCTGCGGGGGCGTGCTGGACGGGATTGCCCGGTTCCGGCTGCGCCAAGGCTTGTCCCGCCAGCAGCGCAAGGCCCAGCAACAGGATGAATCGCCGAATTCCCTGGAAGATGCTCATGCCGCGCTTGGGAGCGCATTGCCGGGCGCGGGTCAAGTCTTCTGAGCACCCCAATTGCCCGAGGGCGGCGGCGCCGGTACACCGGCCCGATGCTTGCTTCCCCTTCCGTCTGGACTGTCATGATCGCCCTTTTGGGGACGCATCTGGCGGGGATGGGCGTTTTCCTGACCGTGCCGGTGCTCGCACCCGCCATCGCGGCTGAACTCGGCATCGCCGCATCGCTTGCCGGGGTGCATACCGCGCTGGTCTATCTGGGGGCCATGGTGTCGGGGCCTTTGGCAGGGGCTTTCATACATCGCTTTGGCGGCATTCGAGTCTTGCAGGTGGGGATGCTGATTTCGGCCTTTGGCATTGCGATTGCCATGCTGGGGCATCCGGCGGCACTTTTCGCCTCAGCCGTCATTGCCGGGCTCGGCCATGGGCCGGTGACGCCGGCCGGGAGCCATTTGCTCGCCGCCCGCACGCCAGCACGGCGGAGGGGGCTGATTTTCAGCCTGAAGCAATGCGGCGTGCCCGCCGGCGCCATGCTGATTGCCGCTGCCGTGCCGCCCATTGCGGTAGCCGCCGGCTGGCGCCAGGGCGTGTTTGCGGTGGTGGTTTTTCTTGCCGTTTCAGCGCTTTGCCTGCAACCGCTGCGCGCGGCCCTGGATGCCGAACGCGACCCCAAGGCAGCGATCCGGGGCTTGGGGCAGGTTTGGGCGGCGGCGGCTTCCAGCCTTGGCTTGCTCCGCCAATTCCCTGTCTTGCGGCGCATGACCATCATGTCAGCACTTTATGGCGTTTCCCAATTCTGTTTTTCGACCTTCTTCGTCGTGTTTCAGGTGGCAAGCCTTGGCGCATCCCTGACCGAGGCCGGATTGCGGCTGGCCTTTGCCCAGGCGGCGGGGGTGGCAGGGCGCGTGCTTTGGGGCGTAGTGGCGGACCGCACCGGCGCCGCGCCGGTCTTCACCGGGCTCGGTATTGGCGCGGCAGTCGCGGGGCTCGCGCTTTTGCTGGCCGGCCCAGGCTGGCCGGGTTTGGTCATTATCCTGGCCGGGATGCTGATGGGCGCTACCGCCATTGGCTGGAATGGCGTGTTTTTGGCCGAAATGGCGCGGCTGGCGCCGGCGGGACAGGTGGGCGGCACCACAGCCGCGGCGGGCTTTGTCTTTGGCCTTTCCATGCTGGTCGCACCCCCCTTCTTTTCCCTGCTGGTGGACCTGACGGGCGGTTATGAGGCCGGCTTCGCGCTTTGCATCATCACCGCCCTGATTGGTGCGGGGCTCGCCTGGTCGGTGCGGGATGGGGCTGTCTCCCGCCCATGAAAGCCTATAATATCACTCTATGATCACGTTCCTCACCATTCTGGTTGCGCTTGCCATGCTGGCCACCGTCGGCGTTCTTTTCGCCGGGATTCTGGGCATGGCGGGCGGCAAGGCCAATCCCAAAACCGCCAATTGGCTTATGCGCTGGCGCATTATCTTCCAGTTCATCGCTGTGGCGCTTTTCGCCATTTTGCTTTTGCTTCTTAAAAGCTAGTTTGGTCGTATTTTCCGAGCCGCCAAGTGAAGTCACTTGGCTTGAAAATACTTCGTTTGGTCGTATTTTCCGAGTCGCCAAGTGAAGTCACTTGGCTTGAAAATACTCCGGCCCGCCTTGCCCGGCTCGGCACAGGGCTTTAATACGAATCTCGTCGGGCAAGGGGGCTGAAACCCCACGCGCGGCATTCCGGCGCCTATCGGCCCCCCATTTCCTGAAGGCTATGGTTGCATCATGAAGCTTCTGGTCCCCGTCAAGCGGGTGGTGGATTACAACGTCAAGGTCCGCGTGAAGGCGGATGGCACGGGCGTTGAAACAGCCAATGTCAAAATGTCCATGAACCCCTTTGACGAAATCGCGGTGGAAGAAGCCGTGCGGCTCAAGGAAAAGGGCGTGGCCACCGAAATCATCGCGGTATCCGCGGGCCCTGCCGTGGCGCAGGAACAGATTCGCACGGCGCTGGCCATGGGTGCTGATCGCGGCATCCTGGTGGAGCATGATGGCGTGCTGGAACCGCTCGCGGTCGCGAAAATCCTGAAGGCGATCATCGCCAAGGAAGCGCCGGATCTGGTGATCCTGGGCAAGCAGGCGATTGATGATGACATGAACGCCACCGGCCAGATGCTGGCGGCGCTGATGGGCTGGCCGCAAGGCACCTTCGCGTCCAAGGTTGAAATTGCCGATGGCACCCTGAACATCACGCGCGAAGTGGATGGTGGCCTGGAAAAGCTGGCGCTGAAGCTGCCGGCGATCATCACCACCGATCTGCGCCTGAATGAACCGCGCTATGCGTCGCTGCCGAACATTATGAAGGCGCGCAAGAAGCCGATTGAAATCATGAAGCCGGCTGATCTGGGGGTTGACCCCGCGCCGCGCCTGACCGTGCTGAAGGTGGAAGAACCGCCCAAGCGCCAAGCCGGCAAGAAAGTGGGATCGGTTGCGGAACTTGTTGATAAACTGCGCAATGAAGCGAAGGTGATTTGACCATGGCGGTGCTTGTTCTTGCCGATCATCAGGACGGCGCGCTGTCCCAGCCAACCCGCAGCGCGGTGGCGGCTGCCGCCAAGCTTGGCGATGTGCATGTGCTGATCGCGGGGGGCGCCACTGGCCCCGCCGCCGCTGCCGCTGCCAAGCTGCCATCAGTGGCGAAAGTGCTGACCGCCGAGGCTGAAATCTACGCCCATGGTCTGGCCGAGCCCATGGCCGCTTTGCTGGTGGCCCTCGCCCCCGGCTATTCGCATTTGCTGGCGCCGGCTTCCGCCGGAGGCAAGAATGTGATGCCGCGCGCTGCCGCGCTTTTGGATGTGCAGATTCTTTCTGACATCGCGGAAGTGGTGGAGGCCGATACCTTTGTGCGCCCGATCTATGCCGGCAATGCTATGGCAACGGTGAAATCCGCCGATGCGAAGAAGGTGATTACGGTGCGCGCGGCGTCGTTTGATCCCGTGCCGGCCGAAGGTGGCTCGGCGCCGATTGAAGCCACGGCGACCGCTGGCGATCCGGGGCTTTCGCGCTTCCTGGGCGCTGAGATTGTCAAAAGCGAACGCCCCGAACTGACGGCTGCGCGGATTGTGGTCTCTGGCGGGCGCGCCATGGGTTCGGCGGAAAACTTCGCCATTGTTGAACGCGTGGCCGACAAGCTGGGTGCGGCCATTGGCGCCTCCCGCGCGGCGGTGGATGCGGGCTATGCGCCGAATGACCATCAGGTCGGCCAGACCGGCAAGATTGTCGCGCCAGAGCTTTATGTCGCGGTTGGCATTTCAGGTGCCATCCAGCATCTGGCCGGCATGAAGGACAGCAAGGTGATCGTCGCCATCAACAAGGATGAAGAAGCGCCGATTTTCCAAGTGGCCGATTACGGGCTGGTGGCCGATCTGTTCAAGGCCATGCCGGAATTGGAAGCCGAACTCGACAAGAAGTGATTTGCCTGATGGGGGCGCGCGCTTGATCAGCGCCCCCATTACGCATGGTAACAGGAGCATCCATCATGGCGGCAATCAATAAACTCGGCGTGATTGGCGCGGGGCTTATGGGTAATGGCATTGCCCATGTGGCGGCGCTTTCCGGCATTCCGGTGGTGCTGATGGATGTGCAGCAGCAGGCGCTGGACCGCGCGCTTGCGACTATGGCGAAGAACATGGACCGGCAGGTGAGCAAAGGCAGCGTCAGCAGCGATGATCGCGATGCCGCCTTGGCGCGCATTGTGACGGCGACCGATAACAGCGCCTTCGCCGATTGCGACATGGTAATTGAAGCGGCGACCGAGAATGAGGAGATCAAGAAAAAGATCTTCGCAGCCTTGTGCCCCGTGCTGAAGCCGGATGCTTTTTTGGCGTCCAACACATCATCTATTCCGATTACACGGCTGGCGGCGGCGACCGATCGGCCAGGCCGCTTCATCGGCATGCATTTCTTCAACCCCGTGCCGATGATGAAGCTGGTTGAGATCATTCGCGGCCTTGCCACGGAAGATGCGACCTATCAGGCGGTGGAAGCGCTGGCGAAGCGCATGGGCAAGGCGCCGGTCATGGCGCAGGATTGGCCTGGCTTTGTCGTCAACCGAATCCTTTGCCCCATGATCAATGAGGCTATACAGGCGCTGATGGAAGGTGTGGGCGACGTGGCGGCGATTGATGCCGGCATGAAGCTTGGCGCCAATCACCCGATGGGGCCCTTGGAGCTCGCGGATTTTGTGGGCCTCGATACGCTCTATTCCGTGATGAAGGTGCTGCATGAAGGCTTGGGCGATTCCAAGTATCGGCCTTCGCCCTTGCTCGCGAAGTATGTTGAAGCCGGCTGGTATGGGCGGAAATCCGGCCGCGGCTTCTACGATTATTCGACAACACCGCCCACGCCGACACGCTGACGCGCCTGTATCATGCCTGGGGTCGTGCAGTTTCAGGGCTGGCGCCTCAAGCTTCGGGAGCTTTACTTCGGTAGTTCCGCGACCGCGCGGCGCTTTCGCTACGGGATTATTCTCTTTGATCTGCTGACGCTGATTTTCGTGATCGGCACATCCTTCATGCCGCGTGAGCCCTGGGTGGGCGTGGTGGATGTGGGCATCGGGCTGATCCTGGCTGCCGAATATGCCGCGCATCTGGCGGCGCATCGCGCGCCGGGGCGTCAGGCGCTGAAATTTTCAAGCCTGATTGATCTTGTTGCGGTGCTGTCCTTCCTGGCCCCGCTGACCGGGGAGGGGTTCGGGTTCCTGCGCGTTTTGCGCACACTCCGGCTTTTGCATACCTACCGGACGCTGATGGAACTCCGTCAGGATATGCCCTTCTTTCGCCGGCATGAGGAAGCGCTGATCGCCGGCGTGCAGCTTGCAGTATTCGTCTTTGTCATGACGGCGGTGGTTTATGAAAGCCAGCGCGCCATCAACCCGAAAATCGCGGATTACGCCGATGCGCTTTATTTTACCGTGACAGCGCTGACCACGACCGGGTTTGGTGACATCACGCTGGAAGGCAAATTCGGCAAGATGCTTTCCGTCTTCATCATGATTTGCGGCGTGACGTTGTTTTTGCGCCTGGCGCAGGCACTGTTCCGCCCGCGCAAGGTGCGCTTTCCCTGCCCAAGCTGCGGTCTGCAACGCCATGATCCAGATGCGGTGCATTGCAAGGCTTGCGGCACCAGGATCGTCATTCCTGATGAGGGCAGGGACTGAACAGGGGTTCAGACCGGCGTGCGCCATTCCGCATGGGCATTGGTGGTGCCGCGCACGACGCTTTCATACGCCGCCTGCAAACGCATGGTGATCGCACCTGGCTTGCCATCACCAACCGGGAGACGATCCACACTGGTGATCGGCAGCAATTCCTGGCCGGTGCCGCAGAAGAACAACTCATCGGCGATATAAAGCTCCGTCCGGTCAATGATGCCTTGTTCCACGCTCAGCCCATGTTCGGCGGCCAGATGGATCACGGTATCACGCGTGACGCTTTCCAGAATGTCGTTTTCGCGCGATGGCGTGATCAACTTGCCGTCACGCACCATGAACAGGCAGGCGCCCGTGCCTTCACTGATCTTGCCGGCGCGGGTCATGAGCAGCGCATTGTCATAGCCATCCGCCTTGGCCTGCAACATGGCGATGCGCCCGGCATGGTAATTCGCCGTCGCCTTTATGCGCGGCGGCATGGTGGTGTCTGAAATGCGCGTCCAGGAAGAAACATGTACGGAAAGCCCACTGCTGCGCTTGGCATTGCGTTCGCGCGGCATGGCACCGCAAGCCCAGCCGACACTGCCGGTGGTGGCCATGGACCCCAGGCTTTCGATATGCACCTGGATGCGAATATAGCAATCATCATCCGGCGCATTGGCGCGAATGGCATCCAGCACGCCTTGCAGCATTTCATCGCGCGATGGCGGATTATCGAAGCGCATGAATTTCATGCCTTGATCCAGCCGCACCAGATGTTCTTCCAGCCGAAAGACCGAAAGCTGCTTGGTGGCTGGGTTCATATAGGCGCGGATGCCTTCAAACACCGTGCCGCCATAAGCATGCCCCACTGAGAACGGATGCACACGCGCTTCATCAAAGGCGATCTTCTTGCCGTTCTGGATGATGTATTTTGCTGTCCAGGCCATTGCTTTCCTCATGTATCCTTGGAAGTTTTCGCGAGCACTTCGTCAAAGCCGCCCTGGCCGGTCAGCGCCGCCCAGGCCTTGTAGCGGTCTGAAGCCGCGACGCGCCCAGCCGCGATCATGGCGCGCCAGACGCCGCAGGCTTCAACGAAACGCGGGATGGAACCGGGGAACATCGCAAGCGTCATGGCCTCGGCGATTTCATCTTCCGGTACGTGATCCAAATAGGCGGCTTCGATCTGCCATTCCAGCACCCGCCAGCGCGCGCGGCAGACCTGCACAGCGCATTGCGCCAAATGCACAAGCCGGCGCGGTGCGGCGGGGGCGATGGCCGCCACAGCCTCCAGATAGGCAGCGCGCGGATCAAAAGGCGCCAATTGCGCGCCCCAGCGATGCGCGGCGAAATCAAACGCCTCGGCGCCAATGGCGAGAGCAGTGGCAGCAAAAGCGGCACCTATCAGCGCATCATCCCCGCCGGCGGCGCGGAATTTGGCGATGTGATGCGTCGCCAAAGCCTCATCTGTTGCGGCCAGCACCGCAAGCCAGACGAATTCACGGTCGTGATGCGACAGCACGCGATCATCCAAAGCCATGGCGGAATAGGCGGCGTCATAGCCTTCCAGCAGGCGGGGGAAAGCCAGCGCCAATAGCCCATGATGCGGCAGCAAATAGCCGCGCTTGGCCTTCACCGCGGCAAGCCTAGCTTCCAGCGCGGCGGAGGTTTCAGCGCTCGCGTTTTCTTCTTGGTCATTCATCCTGGGGTCAGGCTATACCGCTTCCAAGCCCTTGTAATCCCCCGCCCGGGGCAGGAATATTCCGCCATGTCCAAGACAGATCTGCAAAACGCCCCCATCCTGCTGCGGGAGGATCGCGCGGGTGGCATATGCGTGGTCACGCTGAACCGTCCGGCCCAGCGCAATAGCCTTTCCCGCGCGCTATTGCAGGCGCTGAAGGATATGCTAGCTGACATCTCCGCCGATAGCACCTGCCGCGTGGTGGTGCTGGCGGGTGCCGGCACGGTGTTTTGCGCAGGGCATGATTTGCGCGAAATCACCGCGCATCGCGCCGATGCGGATGGCGGGCGCAGCTTTTACGCCGATGCCATGGCGGCATGCGCGCGGGTGATGCAGGGGATTGTGGGTCTGCCTCAGCCGGTGATTGCCGCGGTGCAAGGTGTGGCGACCGCCGCCGGCTGCCAATTGGTTGCAAGCTGCGATCTGGCCGTGGCGGCGGAAGATGCACGGTTTTGCACGCCGGGCGTGGATATTGGGCTGTTCTGTTCCACACCGGCAGTGGCTTTGGCGCGCGCCGTGCCGCGCAAGGCCGCGATGGAAATGCTGCTGTTGGGTGAGATGGTGCCGGCAGATGAAGCGCAGCGCCTTGGCCTGGTGAACCGCCTGGCGCCGCGTGAGGCTTTGATGGAAACCGCGCTGGGTCTGGCTGAGCGCATCGCAGCCCATTCGGCGATCACGGTGCGCATGGGCAAGCGCGGCTTCAATCGGCAAGTCGAATTGCCTCTGGCGGAAGCATACCAGGAAGCGGCTTCGGTGATGACGGAAAATCTGATGGCGCGTGACGCGGCGGAAGGCATTGGCGCCTTCCTGGAAAAGCGCCATCCGCAGTGGGAAGACAGGTGAAGAATATGTCGGCTGGCAAATACGAAACCGCGCTGGATCGCAATGCGGCCAATCATCAGCCGCTAACGCCGCTGTTGTTTCTGGAACGTGCCGCGCAGGTTTATCCGGATTATCCTGCGGTGGTGCATGGCAGTATCCAGCGCGATTACGCCAGCCTGCGCAATCGTTCCGTGCAGCTTGCCCATGCGCTTTCCAAGCGCGGCATTAAGCCTGGCGATACGGTTGCGGCCATTCTGCCGAATATCCCGGAAATGCTGGAATGCCATTACGGCGTGCCCATGGCGGGTGCTGTCTTGAACGCCATCAATACGCGCCTGGATGCGCCAACCGTTGCCTATATCCTCGATCATGGTGAGGCCAAGGCCGTGATTGTGGACCGCGAATTCATGCCGGTGTTGCGCGCCGCACTCGCCGAATGCGCGGCGAAGCCCATGGTGATTGAAGTGCATGATGCGCTGGCGCCGGAGGCGGTGCATGGCGAAAGCCTTGGCGGGCAGGAATACGAAAGCTTCATCGCTGAAGGCAGCGCCGATTTCGCTTGGGAAATGCCGCGCGATGAATGGGATGCGATTACGCTGAATTATACGTCGGGCACCACGGGCAAGCCGAAAGGTGTTGTCTATCACCATCGCGGCGCCTGCCTTTTGGCGACCGGCAATGTGCTTTCCGCCGGCATGGGCAAGCATCCATTCTATTTGTGGACGCTGCCGATGTTTCATTGCAATGGCTGGTGTTTTCCCTGGACGGTCACGGCGCAGGCCGGCCTGCATGTGTGCCTGCGCGCCGTGCGCGGCCCTGATATGTGGCGGCTGATGGCGGAACACGCGGTTAGCCATATGTGCGGTGCGCCGATTGTGATGGCGACCTTGCTCGCCACGCCGGCAGCCGAGAAGCGCGCGCTTTCGCACCAGGTGCAATTCGTGGTCGCCGGCGCGCCGCCGCCCGAAGCCGTACTCGCCGCGATGAAGGAAGCGGGCTTCGCTGTCTGCCATGTTTACGGCCTGACCGAAGTCTATGGCCCCGCCGTTGTGAATGAATGGCACAGCGAATGGAACGCCAAGCCTGCGCCGGAACAAGCCGCGCTGATGGCACGCCAGGGCGTGCGCTATCTGGCGCTTGAAGGGCTTGATGTGATGGACCCTGAAACCATGCGCCCCGTACCCGCTGATGGTATCACGATGGGCGAGGTGATGATGCGCGGCAATGTTGTCATGAAGGGCTATCTGAAGGATGCCGCTGCCACGCAATCCGCCTTTGCAGGTGGGTGGTTTCATACTGGCGACCTCGCGGTGAAATATCCGGATGGGTATATTCAGCTCAAGGATCGGTCGAAGGATATCATCATCTCGGGCGGGGAGAATATCAGCAGTATCGAAGTGGAAGATGCGCTTTACAAGCACCCCTCCGTTGCCGTGGTGGCTGTGGTGGCGAAGCCGGATGAGAAATGGGGCGAAACACCCTGCGCTTTTGTGGAATTGAAGCCCGGCATGGCGGCAACGCCCGACGAACTGATCAATTTCGCGCGCCAGCATTTGGCGGCCTTCAAGCTGCCACGCCATATCGTTTTCGCGGAGTTGCCGAAAACCGCAACGGGCAAAATCCAAAAGCATGTGCTGCGCGCGCAAGCTCGGGCGCAGTAGGGAACAGCCGATCATGCAAGAATTTCGCGGGGTTTTCCCTTACCTGGTCTCCCCCATCGCGCCAGATGGGTCCGTGCTGGAAGCAGAATTGCGCCGGCTGGTGGATCATTTGATCGCGTCCGGCGTGCATGGGCTGACGCCCTTGGGCAGCACGGGTGAGTTTGCCTATCTGGATGCGGCGCAACGGCGGCGCATTGTGGAAATTGTCGTCTCGCAAACTGCGGGCCGTGTGCCGGTGGTGGCGGGTGTTGCTGCAACCACAATTGTGGATGCCGAACGCCAGGCGCGGGATTACGCGGCGATGGGGGCGGATGGCATTCTTGCCATTCTGGAAGCCTATTTTCCCCTGAATGATGCGGCGGTGGTTTCTTACTTCACCGCCATCGCGGATGCCACCCAATTGCCGACGGTGCTTTACACCAATCCGAATTTTCAGCGTTCTGATCTTTCGCTGCCAGCGATTGAAAAGCTTTCGCATCATCCGCGCATTTGCCTGATCAAAGATGCTTCCACCAATACCGGTCGCTTGCTGTCCATCCTGAACCGCACTGAAGGGCGCATAGGTGTTTTTGCGGCCTCCGCCCATATTCCGGCGGCAGTGATGATGATTGGCGGCAAGGGTTGGATGGCGGGACCGGCCTGCGCCATTCCGCGCGAGAGCGTGCGGCTTTATGAGCTTTGCCGCGCCGGGCGCTGGGATGCGGCCATGGCGCTGCAACGTGCGCTGTGGCGGGTGAATGAGTTGTTCGCGGCGCATTCACTCGCGGCCTGCATCAAGGGTGCCTTGCAAATTCAAGGTTTTGCCGTTGGTGACCCGATCCTGCCGCAAGCACCACTCTCGCCCGAAGGGCGCGTTGCGGTTGAAGCGGCGCTCAAGCTGGCGGCGGAAGCGCTCGCAGCATCGCCTGAAATCTGAGGGCGTGAGCATTCCGCAAAAGCGCCTGCCCTTCATCCTGGGCGCCATGGCGGCCATTGGGCCGTTTTCGATTGATATGTATCTGCCGGCTTTGCCGATGCTGGGCCAGGCGCTCGGCACCACGGCGGGTGCGGCGCAGGCAAGCCTTGCGGTGTTTTTTCTGGGCATGGCGCTCGGGCAGATCTTTTACGGGCCACTCGCGGATCGCTACGGGCGGCGCCTGCCATTATTCATCGGGCTTGGCGTTTACACCGTGGCTTCGCTGATTTGCGCGCTGGCGCCCAATATCGAAAGCCTGATCGCCGCACGGTTGATGCAGGCGCTTGGCGGTTGCACGGGCATGGTGATCTCTCGCGCTGTGGTGCGCGATGTTGCGGATGAACGCGGCGCAATCCGGCTGATGGCGAAGCTGATGCTTGTGATGGGTGTGGCGCCCATCATCGCGCCCATCATCGGCGGCGCTTTG